>CALUXG010000021.1 GCA_944324685.1 uncultured Elusimicrobiales bacterium | reverse complement strand
GCATGACCGCAAACAGTTCCGCCTGTTTGACCGTATCTATGCCCAGATCGGCTTCCATATCCAAATCCAAGTCCAGCATATCCTCGGGATAGCCGGTTTTCTCCGCCACAATTGCCAAAATATCTTTGGTTACACTGGCTTCGTCCAGACTCGGCAAAGCCGCTTTCGGTGCGGCCGCAGGAGCAGGAGACACAGGTGCAGAAACCGGCGTTACCGGCGCTGGAGCAGCCGCCGGCGTTACAACAGCCGCAGGGGCGGCAGGCGAAGCAGAAGCAGCACCCGTTTCGCTTCCGGCATTGGCGATGGCATACTTAACAATGGAGCGAATCGTCGGATAGTCTTTAAGCTGTATGCCTTCTTGACGCGCAATCTGGTACTTCTCGCGCATGACCGCAAACAGTTCCGCCTGTTTGACCGTATCTATGCCCAGATCGGCTTCCATATCCAAATCTAAGTCCAGCATATCCTCGGGATAGCCGGTTTTCTCCGCCACAATTGCCAAAATATCTTTGGTTACGCTGGCTTCGTCCAGACTTGGCAAAGCCGCTTTCGGTGCGGCCGCAGGAGCAGGCGACACAGGTGCAGAAACCGGCGTTACCGGCGCAGTTTGCGTCGGTAAGGCGGAAGCGGCAGGCGTCTCTTTGGCGTGGTGCATAGTATTTACTTTATCTACAAAAGCCTGCGCACCTTCCATGACCAAAGACGGTTTGACGCCGTGCTTATAATTATCCTTTACGCGCAAAGTATTATGATCCACTTCCAGCGCAGGATTTTCTTGATGGGAAATTTGTTTTAACCAATTTTCATGTTTGGCCGTGTCATATATACGCGGCTCGCCCACTGTCCACATTTTCTCCAGCAGGGTCATGCCTATCTGCGAGCCAAAACCCGCAGCCAAACGCAAGGCATATTTGAAATCATAATGCCCGCCTTTGCTTAACGTAATGCCTTCCAATTCCGGATCGGCTTCTTTGAAATTGGCGATCGGCGGCACAATACCCGTATTGAGACAGCGTACGGCTATGGCATCTTCCAGTCCGGCCCCCATGGAATGACCCGTAAAGCCTTTGGTATTGCTGACAATGACGGAACTGACGTCTTTTCCAAAGGTGGATTTCAAGGCATAGGCTTCCGCACTGGCGGAACCGCCGCGCGCGGGCGTATAGGTCTCGTGGGAGATGAACACCAACTGCTTGGCTATATCGGCGCGGTTTAAGCCAAAATCTTTTTCGGCCTGAGACACCAAATCATTCATAACTTGAGCGACATGGCCCACATCCAAACGCGTTACATGGAAGCCGCTGTTGCGGATTTCCGTGGACAATATTTTGGCCAACGGCTTCATACCGCGTTTTTCCACTTCGCTCTGTTCTTCAACGATCAAGGACACAGCCCCCATACCGACGATCATGCCGTTGCGGCGGCGATCAAACGGCAAAGCCGCTTTCGTTACGTCGGCCTCCGTTGTAGCGGCGCCGGAAGCTAAGAAAGCCATCAACATCCATTCCGCTATGGAGTCATTGGTAATGTCGTCTGCACTGATAACGATGACGCGTTTGGCGCGGCCCAAGCGGATCCAGTCATGCGCCACGGCAATAGCCTGTGCGGTGGAAGCGCACGCCGCACTCATGGACGTGGCCGGCCCTTTAGCACGTATCCACTGGGCAAAATGAGACTGGGCAATAATAATCGTCTTCAAAATAAATTGAGAAGTAAACGACTGCAAAGCCGGCACTTTGGCCATTTCGCCGTCATACCAAGCTTTCAGTTCGGCTTTCAGCGCCGGATCGGATATCTGATTAATGAACTTTTCATAAAACTTGGTCAGTTCTTTGGCATTTTTGTTTGCCAATAAAGCGGTTAGCTTTTGGGCAAATTCCCCCATCATGCTGTTGGTAATGGGATAGGCGGAGGTAAAAATAACGCCCGTATTGTCTATCATATCCTCCGGCAAACCCCAGCGGTCCGGCAAATAACCGCCCGTTGAAGTGGGTTTATAATACAACACCAAAGGAATACCGGCGTCTTTTAAGGCCAAAATACCGGCCGCAATAGCCAATTGGAAAGCTCTGTCCATAGAAGCCACCCATTTGGCGGGCAGACCAAATTCTTTTTCCAAATCAAAGCTGCCGGCTTTAGCGGCCAACTTGACGGCTTGAGCCACGGAAGTCAAATGTTCTATGCGGTGATTGCCGTCTTGAGATTTCACCACGACTTCCACATTTTTATCAATTTGCCGCTGCTGGCAATCGGTACTGACCGGCTCTATTAAATTGCGCCCTTGCAATATTTCATCCAACACTCCCTCACGGAACACTTTGTCCCAGCTGCCCGGACCTCCGGCGGCAATACCGCTGATAACTACATTTTTGCGTACGGAGCATTCTTTGTTTTCCTGCGGCGTGTACACGGCAGCGGGAATATTCTCCGCGCTTTTTTCCGCAGGCGTGGCGGAAGAGTCCACCCATTTGACAAAGGCGGGATTATAGGTGGAATTGTTCCCGAAAATATCGGTGCCTTTCCAGTCTATATAAATACCCGAAGAAATCAAATTGGCAAACAAATCGTTAAATTCCACAATACCGCCCTTTTTGGGGTGATTGGAAGCCAACACTTTGATGTCTTTTTTATCCGACAGCGTACTGGCAGCCAAAGCGGAAAGTACGCGCTTGGGACCGCATTCCACAAACAAGCGCACGCCGGAATCATAAGTGGTCTTTAATTGTTTAATCCACTCCACCGAATGGGAAATCTGTGTTACCATCAAATCTTTGATTTTTTCGGGATCATTGGGATAAAAATCCGCCGTAACATTGGTGGTAATAGGCAATTTGGGCGAGCCAAACGTCAGCGTATCCAAAAATGCGCGGTACTGCGGCATGGCAGGACGTACGATTTCGGAATGGAAAGCGTGGGACACCGGTATCTGTACGGCTTGTATGCCCATGTCGGTAAACATTTTTATGGCGTCGTCCACTGATTTGGAAGCGCCGGCAATAACGGTTTGCGTGGGGCAGTTTTTATTGGCTACCGCCACATAACCGCTGATGCGTTTCAATTCCGGCTCAACCTGCTCGGCCGGCGCGGAGACGGAAGCCATTTTGCCGTTGTCTTCCACTTTGATTTCAGACATCACTTTACCGCGGGTACATACGGCTTTTAAGCCGTTTTCAAAGTCAAAAATACCGGCAGCCACAGCTGCAGCATATTCCCCTAAGCTGTGTCCCATGACCACATCGGGTTTGAGACCAAAAGAAGACAACAGACGCATCATGGCCACATCCGCCGTCAACATGGCGGGCTGTGTCATTTCGGTTTTCTTAATGGCGGCCTCGCGCGCGGCCAGTTGCTCTTTAGTTTCTCCGGCCTTGCTCCACAGCGTATCGGTCAGGTTCTGGCCGATGATTTTAATCAGGTGCTGGTCAGCCTCCATAAACGTGTCCATCACCACCTTGTATTTGGAGGCCAAATCTTTCATCATGTCCACGTACTGCGACCCTTGCCCCGGGAACATGAAGCAAACTTTCGGTTTGTTTTCCGACGGCGTAAACGGATAAATACCTTTCATTTTCAGATATAAAGACTCCTGCGTCCATACATCTTGTCCGCCGGCAATTTTGATAAAATATTCAATTTTTTCTTTCAGCTTCTCCGGATTTTCCACGTTAATGGAAACGGCGAATTTGCGGGGTTTCTGAATATGGTTTTTATAAGAAATGCTGGGCAGATAGGTCGGGTCATATTTAATGGCCAAAATAGCTTTGCCCAATTCGTTAAATAAATCCTGCTTGGTGTCGGCCGAGAAAGTCAACACATCGCTCTGGATTTTTTCGCCCGGGACAAGCAGGCTGTACTCATTTGCATTCATGGTTTGTTGCTCCTGTACGGCAGGGGTAGGGTTGGAAATTTTGGCGGCGCAGACTTTGTTTTCTTCCGTCTTTTTCAGCAGACCGTCGTTCATTTCTTCCAGCGCCACATGGAAATTCGTTCCGCCAAAACCGAAAGCGGATACATTGGCACGGCGTACTTTGTCCGTATTCCACGGTTCCAGTTTGGTAATGACACGGAACGGGCTGGTACTCCAATCAACAATCGGATTTGGCGTTTCAAAATTAATGGAGGGTGGCAATACCTTATTATATAAGGCCAAAGAAGTCTTAATTAAAGAAGCAATGCCCGCCGCGGCCTTGGCATGGCCGATTTGGCTTTTTACGCTTCCCAGTCCGATGGTGGCAGGTTTGGCATACGGGCCAAAAATTTCATACAAAGCATTGAGTTCCACGGCATCTCCTACGCGAGTACCGGTGCCGTGCGCCTCTACAAGGCCGACTTCCGCCGGCGTATAGTCCAGCTGTTCAAAAGTTTTTTCCACAGCTATTTTTTGACCTTTGGGATTGGGAGCGGTAATACCCTTGCCTTTGCCGTCGGAAGACGCGCCTATGGCGCGTATAACGGCATAAATTTTGTCTCCGTCTTTTACAGCATCGCTCAAGCGTTTTAATATGACGGTACCGGCACCTTCAGCCATAACAAAACCGTTGGCCCGCGCATCAAATGGATAAGATCCCGTCTCGCTCAAAGCACCGATTTTGCAAAATTTAATATAGGCGGAAGGAGACATCATCTGATCCACGCCGCCCACGATGGCCATATCAAAATTCTTCTCACGCAATCCGTTAACGGCCTGATCCACGGCGGCCAAAGAGGTGGCGCAAGCGGCGTCTACGGTAAAATTCGTACCGTGTACGTCAAACACGTTGGCCAGACGGCCGGCAATCACGTTGGCCAGCTCCCCCGGCATGGAGTCTTCGGTAATAGGCGTAAATTTCTGGCGGACGCCTTCATCCATTTCTTCCATCAGTTTCTGTTCGGCTTGCGGAGAAAGAGATTTATAGGTAGGAGTTTCTTTTAATATTTCGTACAGAAAAGGGCGGTTCAAACGGGTGTTGGACATTTCATTTTTCATACCGCCCATGGAATTGCCGACAATGACCGCACAGCGGTCTCTGTCAAAAGTTTTTTTGTCATATCCGCTGTCTTCCAGCGCCATGCGCGTGGTTTCAATGGCCAAGTGTTGTACGGTGTCCATTTGTTTGGCGATTTGCGGCGGGATACGATATTTAATGGAATTGAACTTAAAACTTGCAGGAATAAAACCTCCGATTTTAGAATATAATTTATCTTCGGCTTTATGATCAGGACTGTAGAAAAGTTTATAATCCCAATAAGATTCGGGGATTTCGGTGATGCAATATTTACCAGTTTGAATGTTTTGCCAGAACTCGTCTTTATTCAAAGCTCCGGGCATAATGGCGCCAATGCCGACTATGGCGATAGGCTCTTTGGTTTTATTGTTCATTTTGTCTCCTGAGTTTTGGGTAAAACTCTATATATAGGTATATTATATGAAATTTAGCGGTCCGCAAGCCAATTTCGCTTGTTTTTTTACCGCCTCTAAAAAACAAAATCTAATTTGCGCTCTAAGATTTATTTTGTGTTGCAAAAATAAATGCGCCCCTTTTTAGCATCGTTTGTCTATTTGCTCCGCAAGTTTTTTCATAGTTTGCCAACAAAAAGCCCTCCGGAAAAGGAGGGCTTTTTACAAATTCACCTGTGATTTTGTTACTTTTGCGTTTTTTCTGCCACTTTCATATTTTCCAATTCTTCAATCAGGCTCAGCAAAGTAGGCTGCAATTTTGTTACATATTCCTGTTCAAAGGTGGACAAACGCTGTTCCATACGGGAAACCAAGCGGTTTAATTCTGCATTGTTTTTATCCTGCGCAAGTTTTAATTCTTCCAGTTGATAATAAAGCTCTTTGACTTTTTCTTTCAAATCGGTTACTTCCAGCGCGGAGGTATTCTGCAGAGAGCTTAAAATAGACGCACGGGAAGCAAACGCCGGCTTGGCTACGGTCATTACCGTCAAATCTTCCACGGGATAATCCATATCCGTTTCACTTACCAGTGCGGCGCGATATTTTGCCGTAAAGTAAAACAGCAAAATAAAACAAACGACAAAACCTATCAGCTGAAAAAGAAGTGCGTTTAACATATTCATTATATTATCATATTTTCACGCGGAAAACACAGTTTTGCCGCGCGGGGCGAAATATCCGTTTTTCCCCCGCATGCAAGAAAGGCCGAAAAAGATATAAAATGTATACAATGGATGAAACTTTAATTCATACGCTTTTTGCCCGTTTGTCCGAAGGCAGAACGCCGGACAAAACCGATTTCAACGCTTCAAAAATGTTCTCGTTGCTGGAGGACCCTTTCGGCGTTTGGTGTACCTTTCATGCGCCGGCAGAAGAAGCCGTCAATGAATTGAACCGTTATGAAAATTTGAAAGTGCGCACTGACAGAAACAACCGCGACGCTTGGATACGCACCCATTTTCCGGACGTGGAATTTATCAGCGCCGCCAATGAAACGGAACGTTTTCAGGGCACGCTGCGCGCCATGGCGGAAGGGAAAAAAGCCATCGCCAACGCCGCACTGTGGAATTTGCCCGAAGGCGTATACGGCAGCATAAACCTGCTGCAGCGCATGGACCAAGGGAACAGTGTATTCGGACCTTATCATTACCGCATTATACAGTTTAAGCGCGCGCACGACTTAAAGGAACATTACGCACTGCAAGTGTCGCTGCTTAATCATATTTTGGCAAAAGTTCAGCAATATACACCGCGCTATTGCCGCGTGGAACTGAAAGGTAAAACAACGGATGTAGATTATTTGGAACATGAACAGCGCTTAAACAGGGAGCTGGCTTTTTTTCGTTTGATACGCGACGGCAAAGCCAAACCCGAAGCGCATAAACCGCCTAAAGCGGCAAATCCTCCTTGGCGCGTGTACGCCAATAAAACAGTTGTACAAAACAAAGATTTACAAATGCTGCCCGCACTAAGCGCCGAAATGCGCCAGTGCTTAAAAATTTACGGTCTGTACAATACGGACGACGTCGCCCGGGCCGGTCTAGAAAAATTACGGGGAATTTTGGAAGAACCCTACGCAACGGATGCCTATTACAATTCCTTGGCCTATATGCATAATAAGCCCGTATTAAAAGAGGATGGGCATTTCCCTCCCCCCGCAAAAAAATACAATTTATATTTTGATTTTGAAGCCACTGAAACTTTTACCAAGGACAATCATTCTTTCGTATACCTTATTGGAATTTGGGACAAAGAAAAAGACAAATATGTATCCTTTGTGGCCAAAACGCCGGAAGAAGAAATAGCCATTTTTGAACAGTTTTACCATTATATTCAAGATCCCGCCAATACCGCCTTGTACCACTGGACGGAATATGAAGCCAAAAAAATGCGGAAAATGGCCGCGGAAAACAAACATGACGAGCAGAAACTGAATTTATTGGTCAGTCTGTGTTATGATTTGAAAGTAGCCGTACAAAAAGCGTTTTATTTGCCAGCGCCCAGTTTTTCCTTAAAAGCCGCCGCCCCCGCATTTGGCTTTCATTGGAGGCAAGATGATTGCGGCGCCATGGACAGCATGGTGTATTTTACCAATTGGCTGAAAAGCGGCCAAGACGAACTGCTGCAAAAAGTATTGACGTATAATGAAGACGATTGCAAAGCCATGCTTTATTTGGAAAACAAACTAAAAGAAAGCGATGTGCTGAAACTGAAATGAGAAAAGAATTTGCCATTTTGCAAACTTGCCTGCAGACGGCCGGCCAAATCGCGCGGCGGCATTTGGGCAAAGTCAATTATCGCCTTAAAAGCAAAGCCAATTTAGTTACGCAAGCCGATGTGGCCTGTCAAAAAGCCATGCTGCAAATCATCAGAGCGAATTTCCCACAGCACGATTTTCTGGCTGAAGAAAACGGCCTGAAAAACACCGGTTCTCCATGGCGCTGGGTTATAGATCCCATAGACGGAACCACCAATTTCGCCCACACCATGCCGCATTTCTCCATATCCGTGGCATTGGCCTGCAAAAACGATATTGTTTTGGGCGGCGTATATGACGTATGCACCGACGAACTGTTCTTGGCGCGCAAAGGCAAGGGAGCTACCTTAAACGGTAAAAAAATACACGTTTCAACGGTAAATAAATTGCAGGACGCATTGCTGGTAACAGGCTTTCCTTATGAACGGGAAAAACAAATCAACGAACTGTTGGCTCTGTTCAAAAATTTTATTCTTTCCTGCCATGATATACGCCGGCTGGGGTCGGCCGCACTGGATTTATGCTGGGTTGCCGCCGGACGGTTTGACGGATATTGGGAAAAAGATCTGAACCCGTGGGACGTCTGTGCGGGGAAATTGATTTTAGAAGAAGCCGGCGGCAAAATCACCGACTACCGCGGCAAAAAATGGCAGACGCTCTCCTTGTTCGGCAGGCAAATTTTGGCCAGCAACGGTAAAATTCACAGAGAAATGTGTGATATAATAAAAGAAGGATCGCTTTCACATACGGCGGCAGCCCGCACGCGCCGCCCAGCAGCAAGGGTTTAACGCAACAGGGGTTTTTCATGTCCATCAACGTAGTGAAACAATACAGCGTCTTTTTAGTCAATGAACCGGGCGCGCTGAAAAATTTTGCGGAATTATTCGCCAAAGAGAAGGTAAATCTCATCGCCATTTCCCAAGACGTACGCTTTGACGCGGCGGTAGTGCGCGTGGCCGTCCACTATAACGCTGAAATCAGCCACGCCCTGACCAAAGCCGGTTTTACCAGCGTCAAAACCGACGCCATTTGCATAGATACGCCCGACCGAGTGGGTCTGGCGTATGATATTGGCGACGTGCTGCATCAAAAAAACATTAATATTACCACGATTTACGGAGCCAGCATGGGGGATGGACGAACCCGTTTTATCGTCGTAGTAAGCGATATTGCTTTGGCCTTAAACGCTTTGGAAAGCTCCGGAAGGTTCTAGCGAGAAATAGGCCTATTGGCTACCCGTAAACTAGGCCTTTTTCCCCTCTTGACAAACACCGTCTTTTGCTTTAGACTAGTATTATGAATTATTCCAAGGACTCTTTGGGGATATTCTGTGAGGTGTTTGTTATGAAAAAACTTAATAAAAATTATTTGTTGGCAGTCTGCCAAGCACTGGCTGTTTTGGCTTTCTGCGTTTCTGCTTCGGCCTCGTTGGCCAAAGCGCCGTCTGCGGCTAAACAGGGCACTTATCCTGAAGCTTCCGCACAGCGAACCTATCCGCAGGCTTCTGCCCGGGCCACAAACCCGCCCGCTTCTGACAAAGCCGCGTATCCAGATGCTGTAAGCGAACAAGCAAGCGCGTTTAATGAGGCTTTGCAACAAGCGGCGGCACGGGCGGCACAGGAGCCCCCAGAAGTAGCACGCTGCTCCAAGGAGTGGGGCTTTACATTCTGGGATGAACCCTACTACATGGATCGAAATATAATAACCGACGAATATGTTGAGGCTATGTTTTTTCCTCGCAGCAGACAATATGTTATAAGTTCATTTATGCCTCGCAGCGACCGACGTGCGTTTAAGAGATTCACCATCACGTCTCCTCGCTCCGGCAAAGTCGGAACCGTACCCCAGTGGGGAGAATTCGGCTACCAAGTAGAAGAGATACTTCCCGGGGATTTTGTTGCATGGAAGGTGTATGAACAGGATTTGAAGTTTTTCCTGAAGCGTGAGATATCTTATCCGAGAATAGCGTCTGTAAGTTTTGTGTTCTCAGCCCCTACCCCTGCTATCTTTGAAAAAAACAGACAGTATTTCATGGAATGGGTAGAAGCCTTAAAAACGTGGGAAGTCCCACCTACAACAACACAGCCTTGCCATGGCAGAAAGTAATATAAAAACCCCGTCTTTACGGCGGGGTTTTTTATGTTCGGTTGACGGAGTATCAAATATATTTATGGCCTTTCAGACGCGCTGATTTACTTTTCTTGCTGCACGGCAACCATGATTTGCGGTTTTTCCGTTTCCAAAAATGCGGGGCAGACTCTGCCCCGCATACAAACGAATGGATCATGGAAGAATTTATTTTATTTCATCCATTTTTTGCGGTCTTTCATTTCCCGCTTCCAGCGTTTTTGGGCCAGTTTATGGCGGCGTTCGGCCTCTCCGCTTAGAATGTCTTCCACGCGCTGCGCTTTAATGGCATCTAAATTTGTCTCTTGCTCTTTAATGGCTTCTTCCCACCGGTCCATATTGGCCCGCGTGGCGGCAATGCGTTCTTTGCCCCATGCCAAGCTCTCATCAGTGGCTTGGGATACTATTTCCAAAAGTCTGATCTTAATCTGTACCTTTTCTTCCTCGGATTTAGTCTTGCGGTAACGCTTGGTCAATTTGCGTATTTCTTTATTGCGTTGCTTAAAAATTTTCTGCCGCTCCTCGGCAGTTAACAGCGGCGGCTCAGTTTCAGGCAGGGCTGGCTGTTGTATTTGCTCCTTTTGCGGGCCTGCTTCCGCCCCTGTTTTTTCAGCAGGCTGCACTTCCTGTGCAAAGACGTTTGCGGCAAAACATAAAATCCCCGCCGCTAAAATAAATTTTTTCATACGATCTCCTTAATGTCCCACCGTTTTGGAAAATAAACTGATTACGCACACGCCCGCTATAATCAGTCCTATCCCCGATATAGCAGCCATATCCAACCGCTGGCGAAAAAAGAAATACCCTGCTAATCCGGTCAGCACTATACCCAAGGCCCCCCACAGTGCATAAGCTACGGCCAAATTCATATGGCGCAACGTCAGACTTAGACAATATAATGACGCGGCGTATCCGACTACAGCCGCCAACGAAAACCATAAACGGGTAAAGCCGTCGCTCGCATTCAGGGCATTGGTGCCGAGTACTTCACACACAATAGCACACACTAGGTATATATATGTGCGCATATTTATCGTACGCTTTCGTCTACAACACCCGCTTCGGCAAAGCCGCGCGCGCGCAGTTTGCAGGAGTCGCAGTGGCCGCAGGGTTTGTCCCCCCCGCTGTAACAGCTCCATGTCAACCCAAACGGCACGCCGAGCTTGGCCCCCAGCCGCACAATATCGGCCTTGCTCAAATCCATCAGCGGGGCCAGCACTTCCACCCCTTGGCTTACACCGCGCGCCGTCCCCAAGTGAATGGCTTCGGTGGCGGCTCTAAAAAAAGCGGGGGTACAATCCGGATAGCCCGAAAAATCCACCGCATTGGGGCCAGCCACGACGGCGTCCGCCCCTATGGCGTCCATTAACGAAGCGGCCACGGACAGAAACACCAAATTACGCCCGGGGACATATGTGGTCGGGATATGGCCGCTTTCTATTTCTTCCATAGTCAAATCAGGAATATTTTGTTTTTCATCCACCAAAGAGCTGGCAGACAGCCACGGCAAATTCAAGGTAACGAAATGTTGTTTGACTCCCAATTTTTCGGCAATTTGCCGCGCCGCACACACTTCTTTTTCATGTTTTTGTCCGTAGGAAACGGTCAGCGTCTGACAGTCATATCCTTTATCCAAAGCCCAATATAAACACGTGGTGCTGTCCAGCCCGCCGGAGAATAAAACAATCGCTTTTTTCTTCATATCCTTACAGGCCTCCCACGCTGGCGTTGATGGCGCCCTCTATTTCAAAATCTTCCATGGCTTTCAAGTCCGCCTCGTCTAAGTCGTCCACATATTTAATAGCGTAAATAATCAGCGTAACTTTTGGATTGGCCGCGCCGTCTTCCGCGCTGTTGTATTGGCCCAAGAACATGGCGTCGGCCCCTTTGGCCGCCACATAACTGCGTCCTTTTTCCACGCCGCGTTTCAAGGTGTCTCTGTCCGGATCCAAATTTTTAATGCGCAGCAATCCCAAATTGCCGTAAGGACGCGTAATTTGATTTTTATCCGTTAAAATCTCCACATTAGCCGCTTGATTTTTAGGAAATTCCGGCCCGATGGGTATCCAGTCCAGATTGGCTTGGCTTAAAGTGGCGCAAGCTCCCAATAAAAAGCCCAAAGGCAATATGACAAATTTTTTCATATTCTCCTCCTAATTTTTAGAAGCCAACTGGCCGCAAGCCGCACTGATGTCATTGCCCATGCTTTTGCGTATGGTAACGCCAATACCCATGGCTTTCAGCGCATCGGCAAAGGCCTGTACGGCGCGGTCGTCTGTTTTTTCGCCGCGGCCCAAATTGCAGGCTATTAAATTAACATGCAACAAATAACTAAAACGGCTGCCGCGTATCCATTTGCCCAATTTGCGTATATGTTCGGGACGGTTGTTTACGCCGTCTATAACGGCATATTCCAAAAATACTTGACGCCCCGTCAAAGCCAAATATTCATCCAAGGCCTTTTGCAGCTCGTCCAGATCATAACGCCGGTTGACGGGCATCAGTTTGCTGCGCTCAGCGTTGTCGGCATTATGCAGGGACAGGGCTAAATTGACTTGAGGCAAATCCACGGCAAGCTTATGCAGTTTATCGGCTATACCTGAAGTGGAAATGGATATATGACGCGCACCGATATTCAAAAAATCCGGATCCGTCAGCTGCTGTACAGCTTTTACGACATTTAAGTAATTTAGCAGAGGCTCCCCCATTCCCATAAATACGACATGGGATATGCGTTCGCCGAGTTTCTCTTTTTTAATATATTGAAACCACATCAATACTTGGTCTGCAATTTCCTCATCCGTCAAATCCCGCTTAAAACCCATGCGGCCCGTACTGCAAAAACTGCAGCGCATCGGACAGCCCACCTGCGTAGACACGCATACGCTCCACCCCTCATGCGGTTTCAAAAGTACGCTTTCAATCAAAAGTCCGTCTTTAAGTTTAAGCAGCGCCTTGGCGACGCGGTCTTTCTCGGAAAATACCATCTTTTTTATGGTAAAACTCAAAATGGGGCCTTCTTTCTCTAACCGTGCGCGCAAATCCGCCGGCAAAGCCGTGGCGTCGCCCCACGAGGCAATGCCGCTTTTATATACAGCTTCTTTTACTTGTGTAATACGGTAATTGGGCAGCCCCGCTTGTTTAATAAATTGTTTAACGAGTTCAAAATTCATTTTATACTCCGAAAAAACTCTTTTTATTTTATCATTTTTGCACTTCTTACAAACGTTCCCTCCGCGCAAAGAAGCAAAATTTTGTATATATAAGGTAAGAAAAAATGAAAAAACGTCCGTTTTTTAGTATAATACCAGCACTATGAGCGAAGATATTAAATTTAGCACATCCGGTTTTCGGGCGGTAATTGCAGAGGGGCTGACGGCACAGTCTGTGCAGCGTTTGGCTTTCGGCATAGCCGACCATGTTTTGGAAAACCCTTTTTACGGCTTTGAAGGCAGCGGCTATCAAAGACACTGCCAAGCCCAAGGCAAAAACCCTAAAAAACCGTTGGTCATCATCGGCTATGATACGCGTTTTTTGTCTAAACAATTGGCCTATGTAGCCGCCAATGCATTTTTAGCCAGCGGCATCGGCGTAAAAATGGCGGACGAACCGTTGCCCACTCCCGTGGCTGAATGGAATGTACTGAAAGAAGCCGCCGTTGGAGCCGTAGTAATTACGGGCAGCGAGGCGGAATACCACGTCTGTGGACTTAAATGGATTTCGTATTACGGAGGCATCGCCAATAACGAAATCGTGGCGGACATTGAAAAACGTACGCCAAGCCCTTCGGCGCAAGTATTAAAAACTTCTTCCACGGAGTTTGACCACTTGAATTCCGCCGTCGTACCCACCAATGCACTGAAGAAAGAATACATGGCGCATCTGGAAAAATTGCTTGACGGAAAAGCGCTGAAAAAATCCAAACTTAAAATCGCCTTGGATCCTTTATTCGGTACAGCGCAGTATTATTTCCGCACACCGCTGGAGAAAAACGGCATCACGGTGGAAGCCATAGACGAAGGTTCAGACGTGCTGTTTGGAGGAAAAGTACCCAATGCCGGTCCCGTAAGTTTGGAAGGACTCAAAAAATTGGTTCTGTCCAAAAAAATGCATTTGGGCATAGCCTGCAACCCCGATTGCGACAAATTCGGCATTATTGATTCCGATGGGGAATGGGTTTCCCCCAACGAAATAGGCCCTATGTTGCTGCATCACATCGTCAAAAATAAAAAACTTAAAGGCCGCGTAGTACGCAGCGTGATTACATCTACGCTTTTTGACCAAGTCGCCAAAGCCCATGGACTTATGCTCAGAGAAACGCCCGTTGGCTTCAAATATATTACGGAATTAATGACCACGGGACAATATATTATGGGAATAGAAGAATCCGGCGGCATTGCGGTGGCCAACCATATTCCGGACAAAGACGGCCTGTTGGCGTGTTTTTTGGTGGTAGACATGCTGGCTACCGAAGGGAAAACGCTCAAACAGCTTCGCAAGGATTTTTACAAACATTACCGTCCGATGTATGACCAAAAAGTCAGCATTTCAAAAACCGAAACGGAAATTAATCGCATTATGGAACGGCTGGACATCAAACCGCCGCTGGCCATTAACAAAACTTCCGTGTGGCGCATAGACTCTACAGACGGGTTTAAGTTTATCTTAAAAGGCGGCAGCTGGCTGGCCATCCGTCCCTCTAGTACGGAACGGCGCATTCGTCTTTATGCCGAGGCGCCCGATGAAAAATTACCAGCATTGTTAATTAAAGAAGGCAAAAAAATCATAGACAGTATTATCTGACGTTTGGGATAATAGGGAGGACTATGCCCCGCATTAAAAAAATTGCCGCCAGAGAGGTATTGGATTCCCGCGGATATCCTACCGTAGCCGCGGATATTCTGCTTGACGATGGAAGTGTTGGTACGGCCATGGTCCCCAGCGGGGCAAGCACCGGTTCCCATGAAGCGCTGGAACTGCGCGACGGCGGTACGCGCTATAACGGCAAAGGCGTACTAAAAGCCATAGCCAATGTGAGCAAAATAGCCAAACGAATTACCGGCATGGACGTCCAAGACATACGGCTTATTGACGACACCATGATTGCTTTGGACGGCACGGAAAACAAAAGCCGCCTAGGCGCCAACGCCATTCTGGCCGTCTCTATGGCCGCTTTGCGCGCCGGCGCGCAAAGCACGGGAAAACCACTCTATGAGCATATACGCCTCTGTTACGGACTTCGCTCTAAACAATATCTGTTGCCCACACCCATGCTTAATATCGTCAACGGCGGCAAACACGCCGACTCCGGTCTTGACGTACAGGAGTTTATGATCGTGCCGGCAAAAGCCAAAAGTTTTTCCCAAGCGATGCAGGCCGCCTCGGAAACTTATCATGCCTTAAAAGACATTCTGAAAAAAAACGGACAGGTCATTGCAGTAGGGGACGAGGGAGGTTTCGCCCCCAAAATAGCCAAACACGAAGATGTGCTGAAAACCTTGGTCAAGGCCTGTAAAAAGGCCCGCTGGCCATCCATGTCTTTGGCCATGGACTGCGCCGCCAGTGAATTTTACAGCAACGGATGCTATCTTTTTGAAAAAACACCCCGCACCGCCGAACAAATGACCAAGATTTATGAAAGCTGGTGTCAAAAATATCCCATCGTATCTATAGAAGATCCTTTGCAGGAAGACGACTGGAAAGCTTGGCAGTATATGACGGAAAAAACGGGCAAAAAAGTTCGTTTAGTCGGAGACGATTTGTTTGTTACCAACCCCGTGCGCCTGCGGCAGGGGATAGAACAAAAAGCGGCCAACGCCATTTTAATCAAGCTCAACCAAATAGGCACCGTTTCCGAAACCATAGACGTCATTTTAATGGCGCAAAAAGCCAAATACAGCTGTATCGTATCGCACCGTTCCGGCGAAACGGAAGACAGCTTTATTGCCGATTTGGCCGTGGCCGTTAATGCAGGAGCCATTAAAACCGGCGCACCGGCGCGGGCCGAACGTACGGCAAAATACAACCGGCTATTGCAAATTGAACACGAATTGGGCAAAAAAGCCGTATATGCCAAAGACAAAGTTTTCAAAAAATGAACGACATAAAAGCCCTTATTGTGAACAAACGAAAATTTTTGCTTACCTCCATATTGGCGGTGGCGGTTGTTTGTTGGTTTTTAGGCAGCACTTTCGTCAACTTAATCCATAATAAAATGGAATTGCGCCGTTTAACCAAACTCAGCGCGGAACTGGACGAACAATACGAGGACTTGCAGCAAAAAAAAGATTTATTGGAAAAACAGGATCCGGCCTATTTAGAACGCGTGCTGCGCGTACAATACAACATGTCGGCATCCGGTGAAACCGAATTTCGCTTTACTACGGACTAGAAAAGGATTGGACATGAATATAGATGTGTTGGAACTGGGACCTATGGCCAACTGCACTTACCTCGTCAGCGAGGGAACGGACGCCTTGCTGATTGATCCCGCTTGGGATATGCCGTTTATAGAACAAACGTTAAAACAAAAAAATTTGAATCTATTGGCCGTATTTTTTACCCATGGTCATTTTGATCACGTAAAAGAATCGGAAACGCTTTTGCGCACACACGCCTTAAAAGCATATATAGAACAAAATGATATTCCCTTAAGCGGGCTGCCGGCGGAAGTTTTGCAGCCTTACCAAGGAGAACAAAACCTAAAAATAGGGCCTTTTCAGCTGCATATCATTCCCACCCCTGGCCATACGGCAGGCGGAGTGTGTTTACATATAGCGGACGCTTTATTCACAGGAGACACTTTGTTCCCGGGGGCGTGCGGACGGGTGGATTTGCCTTCTTCTGATCCGCGCCAAATGCGCAAGAGCCTGCTGAGACTTTCCAAACTGCCGGACGATACGCGTGTTTTTGCGGGACACAGTTACGGTGGAAAATGTTCGTCCTATATTTCAGCCGAACGCTTAAATAACCCCTTTATGCGCAATGCCATAAAAGATGAAAAGGTAATTTCCTAATGTACCCCGTACTGGTAAAAATAGGCTCGTTTGAGCTGGCTTCTTATGGGTTAATGACCGCTTTGGCCTATATGACGGCGGCATGGTATTTATACAAACGTCTGCATTATGTAAAGTTGGATAAAGATACTTTTTGGAATATCATTTTTATAGCGTTTGTATCGGCCGTTTTAGGGGCCAAACTGCTTTATCTCATCGTGTCTTGGCAAGAAATGGGCGCAACGTTTGCACAGCGTTTAAGCAACGCCGTTAAAGACATACGCTACGGATTTGTATTTTTCGGCGGAGCCGTAACGGCTATTGCCGCCCTGTTAATTTACCTGAGAAAGAAAAAATTGCCCGTATTGAAAACGGCGGACTTTTTAATCGTGGCTCTTCCCATCGGGCATGCCATTGGACGCATAGGGTGTTTTTTGGCGGGATGCTGTTTCGGCAAGCCGACTTCTCTGCCGTGGGGGATTGCGTTTACGGACCCGCACAGCCTCGTGGCGCGGCAATATTTAGACGTACCGCTGCACCCGACGCAGCTGTATGAAGTGTTGGCTAATATTATTTTATTTTTTATTTTACAGCATTATTACAAAAAACCGCATAAAGACGGCGCGGTGCTGGCGCTGTACGTCATCGGATACAGCGTGATACGTTTTGGGATAGAGTTTTTCCGCGGGGATTTCCGCGGAGAATACATTTTGGGGCTTTCCCCCTCCCAGTTTATCTCGCTGGCGGCCATTTTGATGATGTTGGCCGTTATGCGATTCTTGAAAAAGGATATGGCATGTCAGACAAAAAAACGCTGATTTTTACGGGCTATTCCCGCCGCTTGGACATATTTGCCGCAGATGAGCTGCCTCAATTTTCCCGCTCTATTGTGCAGAAAATGATTAAAGACGGGAAAATTACCGTCAACGGAAAAAAAGTCAAACCCTCATGGCCGCTGCAGGAAGGCGAAAAAGTGGAAATAGAACTGCCGCAGGCACAGGAACAAAACGGCAAACTGACGGAACTGATTATTGCCGACGGCAAAGACTATTTTGTCATTAATAAACCTGCCGGCATGCTGGTGCACCCGCAAAGCCCCGTTTGGGAAACCAGCCCCGAGGCGGCCTTCGCCTCCGAAGAAACGCTGGTGTCTCTGGTATTGTCGAACCCTCCCAAGGGCTTTGACGCAAACACGCCGCGCGCGGGATTAGTCCACCGGTTGGACCGTGAAACCAGCGGCGTTATGCTGCTGGCCAAAACCGAAGAATTTCAAGCAGCCATGACTCAGCTGTTTGCTTCGCGCGAAGTACACAAAACTTATCATTCCATCGCCTGCGGAGAAATACCCGACGATACCGGCACGATAGACGTACCCATAGGCCGCGTGGCGGGCGGTAAAATAAAGGCCTCCGACGTCGGACGCGAAGCGGTAACGGACTATAAAGTATTAGAACGCAAAAACGGTTTTACGTATGTGGAATTGTACCCGCGCACGGGCCGCACCAATCAGTTGCGCGTACATTTAAGCTGGCTGGGTTACCCTGTACTGGGCGACTGGCTGTACAAGGGCGCCACGGCGGACCGGCTGATGCTGCACGCGCGCAAACTGGAATTTATCCATCCTCTGTCGAGAAGAAAAATGCATTTTGAAGCGCCTGTCCCCGAAGATTTTGCAGCAGCGTGGAGAAGAGTAACGGAAAAGAAATGAAAGTGCGCTTATTTATCAAAATAATATAAATATAAGTATTCAAGGGATGACTGCTCTTTATCTGCTTCATTCTTTCCGGTCAAATTTCTGCAAAGACGTTTTCCTCTGGTGTTATTCTTACCATAACACAAGCAGCTTCTTTGTCCGTCTGAAAGTGTGATATAATACCCTGCTCCATTACGCTCGTCTCTGGAATATATATAAACTGCTTTTCCGTCCGTTTCGCGCCCCAAGGCTATGGTTATATGACCGTCCAAACTGATCATCTGCCCAGCATCTATTCGATATCCCGCAGGCAGCAGACCCACATCTAAATCATTCATCACTACTGCGTATTTTCCATTACTGTAAACATACATCTGCTGAGCTTTATATAAACTTTCTACATTTGCCATCAGCTGTGTATAACGCGCCTTATCCACCGCCGTCTGATACTGCGGCAGCGCAATGGCCGCCAATATACCGATAATCAGCACTACTACCAACAGTTCAATTAATGTAAAACCTTTTCTCATTTTTTTCTTCCTATAACAGCGTTTAATCGTTCAAAAACTCCTCTCAGCGGCATTTGATTTTTCGCCATGTATAGGGTATCAAAAAAAAAAAACGAGTCAAGCCTCGGCAAGAAGCCGGTCAAGAAACGGCAACGACTCAACAATGGCAAATAAGCATAAAAATTCCGATGACCGCTTGTGCAAAGAAGGTTCA
>CALUXG010000020.1 GCA_944324685.1 uncultured Elusimicrobiales bacterium | reverse complement strand
AAGTCCCGTTCGACTTGCATGTGTTATGCACGATGCCAGCGTTAACTCTGAGCCAGGATCAAACTCTCCATTAGAATTAATAACCGTTAAACCGCAAGCGGATCAACGATTATCAATCGCTAACTTTGAGCTGTTGACTGTTGACTCTATACTCTATTGAATTAACTTGGTGTCATATTCTAAGTATATGACGTACTTAATGAGCCTTGAACCGTTTTCACCCTCGCGGGTTTCTTCCGTTTCAAATCGCCCATTCGCACATTGCATCAAATTTTCAGAGAACGAAATTTCCTCTTTGCGTTCCGTCCACCGGAAGCAAGGGAAATTTTTATTTATTCTTTTCAGCTATCAGAGCTGATAAAGATATAATAACAAATTATTTCGCTTTTGTCAAGCTTTTTTAGAAAAGCCTGAACCTTACTACTCTTATATTAAAGCAAATTATTTTATGTTTGTCAAGTCTTTTTTGAGAACTTCTTGATTTTTCAAGTAAGTCTTGCCTGTAAGGCGGAGGTAAAAGACAAAATCGTATTAGCCGGTGTTTTTACTTCTTGTTTTCCAGCTCGGTCTGAACTATCTGCTGCCTTTTCTAATATAAGGGGATATTCAACTGCCTGAAAACTTCTTTTGTAAAAACTTAAATGGTTTATAAAAAATTAAAAGAACAATTCCGACTACTTTTATAGTGTAACAAAAAAAAGACAGAAATGTCAAGCCCCTTTTTTATCCTTTTTCAAAAAGATGAAAAAGAGGTTTTTGTTACCTACTGAAACGAACCATTCCGTTTCTTATTAAATATAGTATAGCGAATTTGTTTTGCTTTGTCAACACATTTTTCTTCGTCGGCAAAAAAACAAGCAAATAATATTTTTTATTTTTTTCGATTGTTTTCTCGTTGATTTTAATATGCTGAAAAAACAAATTCGCTGTATAGTTGTATATTAGTATAGCAAAAAAAATTTTTGCATGTCATGCTCTATCGCACCAGACGTTCTGAGTCAAGTTCATATTAATATGAGCGCACGCGCGCGCGTACGATACAGCAGAATAAAAGGCCGCGCAAACTTCACGCGGCCTTGCTGTTTTCCCTCCCGAAAAATTTTATTTAAAAGGTTGGCAAGCAGGCTGGCTTTGAACGGCCAAACGCACCTGATAAGCCTCATGGCTTTCCTGCGGGTAACGTCCTCCCAAGAACACCCTTCTGAACCAAGAAGTTTTTTCTCTTTTTGTTTGTTCTTGCGTTACCGTGTCTGCAGATGCACCATTCTCCTCATTATCTTGATTTCTTTCGCGCAGGCCCAGTTTCTCCCGATTCAAATCCGCCAACGCCAACACTTTTCCGGCCCGTCCATAATAATAAGAAGGGCAGGAAGAGAAACGGCAAGACGCGGCATTTTCTTTTTCAGAGGGATATGCGGTGTTTTCTTCATTATCTTTTTTTCTTTCGCGCAACCCCAATTTCTCCCGAGTCAAATCCGCCAACGCCAATACTTTTCCGGCCCGTCCATAATAATAAGAAGGACAGGAAGACGCCGCACGCGAGGACTGCTCTTGTTCCGCACAAGCGGCAGCCTGTGCCGCTATGCGGGCTTCCAAGACTTGGCGTTCCAAAGCTTTTGCCAAACTTTTGGCCTGCAATTGCACAACTTCCTGCACATTTTTAGGCAAAGCCTGACTGGCTTGCGCCAAAACATCTCTTTGTCCGGCGCGGTCAATAACGGCAATGCTGCCTCTGCCTTGGGCGTGAACAGCGGTGGCAGCCAATACGGCGGTGCATACAGTTACGATGATTCTTTTCATGTTTTTTCTCCTTGGTTTTTATCAAATAAAAAACCTCGCATTCTTTCTTTTATGAATGCGAGGTCTTAAAATGCAAAAAATAAAATTATCTTGTTATGATATGGCACACTCGCAAACGCAACGCATCTTCATCCCTTTCATTAGGATGAAAATAAAGTGCTTCATCATATTGCGTTTGGAAATGTTCATTTCTTGCATGGTATATAATGTAGCACAAATTTGTTTTTTGTGTCAAGAAAAATTATACTATGTATAAATCATGACGGACTTAAACGAATTGTTAAAACAAACTTCGCGCTCTCTTTACCTCAGCGCACATTTTTTGCCGAGGACGGTGCGGGCGTGCTTTGCCATAGGATATTTGCTGTGCCGTTACGCTGACAGTATTGCCGATACCGCCCTGCTCACGCCGAATAAAAGATTATATTGGATAGAGGAATTTCCATCGCTTATTCTGCATCCGGATACGCAGAAACAGCAGGATCTTGTTCGGGAAATTTCCGGCTCTTCTTCCAATATATATGAAGAAAAACTGCTGCAAAACCTATCCGCCTGCCAAGAGGCATTCGATCAGCTGCCCGACGTGCAGAAAAAAATGATTTTGGAAGTCGTACGTGCCGTCTGTCAGGGAATGAAACTGGATTTACAAACTTTTCCGCCGGAACGCACCTATCAAATCATTGCCCTGCCCGACAACGAAACTTTGGAAACTTATTGCCATTTAATGGGCGGCGAGCCCGGGGTTTTTTGGAGCCGGCTGATTGTATCTCACGCGGAAATATCTATGCCCAACAAGAAATTTCTGGCTTTGGGAAAAGAGATAGGAGACGCGCTGCAAATTGTAAATATTTTGCGCGATCTGCCGCGGGATTTGCGTATCGGGCGGTGTTACATCCCGTCTGAAGATTTGCAAAAATACGGCTTAAAGCCGGAAGATTTGTTGGAACAAATCAACAGCCCCCGTTTTGAACCGGTAAAAAAATGGTGGATCAACTGGGGACGAAAAAAATTACAGGCAGCCCATGCTTATTTTGCCGCCCTGCCCAAAATGCAGCCTCGCCACCGCGCGGCGGTGGCATGGCCGGTTTTGTGGGCGGCGGACACCTTAAACAAATTGGAACAAGAAACGAATTTGCTTGATTCAGGGCACAAAGTAAAAATCCCGCGCTCCCGCATTTATCTGACCATGTTTGCAACGCCGCTGCTGTGTTTAAGCAACGGAATATTTTCTTTTTGGCTTAGACGAAAACTGCACGCCAAACGCGGCCACTGCAGGACCCAAAAAAAGTAGGCCCTTTTTCCCCCTTGATTTTTTCGCTAAAGCGCTTACAATAACAGTATAAAGTACCGTAGGACAGCCTGAAGTCCTTGGTTGCAGTTGCAGGTGGCACGGCGTGTTACCCGATTGCGTGAAGACCCGGATACAGAGCCCTTACGGGAAAGAGGAACAGAAGTCATGAAAATGACATACATGAGCTAAACCCCCGAAATAATACGCGGGGGTTTATTTTTGTGCGATCAGCAATCCTTTCAGCAGCCCCGCTGTATTTTTCATGTGCGGCAGAACCGTCCTCTCTGTTTGTACTCTTTGTGATTTTTACAAAAAACTTGCTGTCGGTCTTCAAACAACAACTAAAAGCCATGAAAAACTCCCCCTATGCATAAAAGAGGGAGTTATCATAAAATCACCTACCCAAACCGTTATTTCCTTTCCCGTTCTTTTTGTTTCATCTCACGCCACAGGGACAAAGCCTCCTCCGCCGTGGCCGCTTTGGCATGCGCACCAAAAACATGCGGATGACGCCGGTGCAATTTTTCATCCAAATATTTTACTACGTCTTCTATGCAAAACTTACCGCTTTCCTGCGCAATCTGCGCATGCATCAGCACTTGCAGCAACACATCTCCCAATTCTTCTTTCATGTTTTCATCGTCTTTGTTTTGTATAGCTTCAATCAATTCCTGTGTTTCATTTTGCAAACATATAATCAGACTCTCATGCGTTTGTTTCTTATCCCACGGACAGCCGTCTGGTCCACGCAAGGCGGCAATTGTGTTTTTTAAGTTTTCAAAACAATTTTCCATTTGTACCCCTCCGATAAAAATGCTATACCTTTATTATATGAAAATAAATTTTTCGCGATTTTTTACGGCTTTTTTGGCCATTTTTCTATATTCTTGTGCGCTGGCACAGGTTACCGTCGTCAAACAAGACGGCGAAAAGATTTATTTGGATACGTCAGAGTTAAACCGAAATGTATCGGTGGGGGAAACATTCAAAATCATTACCGGACAAGAAAAATTAACCAACCCGAAAACCGGCAAAGATTTAGGCTATATTTATCACTACTCTGCCGAAGGGAAAATTATTGAGGTACAGCCTCTGTATGCCGTGGGCCGCCTCTCAGAACAGGGGCAGTACACCGCCGGACAAGAAGCGGTTATTTCTCCATTGCCACAGACAGCGGTTTCCGCCCCCGACATCCAAACGCAAGACGCCGCTGCCGCGCAAAAAACACTCGTTTCCAACCGCAAAATAAAAACCTATCCGGTAATACAACATGAAATCATCAGCGCCGTAAAAGCGGACTTGTCTGCATTCCCCGGAGACGAAATAGCCGCATTGGATACAAAAGGCCATCTGTTTTTGTACACGGAAGAAAACAATACTTTGCGCATGCTGGCCGAAACCAAACTCCCCGCCGGCAAAACGCCGCTTACCCTCTCTGCGCTGGATTTGATGAAAAGCGGGCGCCCCCAGCTTTTCGTTACCATGTACGATCCCAGAAAGCAAAAAATCTCTACGTTGGTTTTGGACGTTGTCGACCATGAATTTAAGGAATTGGATTCTTTGCCGTACTTTGTCAAAGAACTGGGCTGCGGCGAAAATAAAAAACTCTACGCCCAAAAACCTTTCACCAGCGGCGTCAAAGGCGGTGATGCCCGAGAATTAATCTATGAAAAGAATCGTTTTCGCGTCGGCGAAACAGTTTTTGATACGCGTGGAAATTGGCTGACGGGATTAAATTGGTATCCCATACAAACAAAAGAAAAAAACAATTTCCTTTATACGGCCGACACCGGAAAATTACGTCTGAAATTGGATAACGGAAAATATGCCGAAGCGCCTTCTTTGTTCGCAACGGCTCCAAATCGTGTAAAATATAAACAAGACATTATCTCATTCTTTCCGTCCGTGCAAGCATATGGCCCCGCCGGCCGCGCCACGTTGGCAGCGGTGCAAAATATGACCCGTTTGGGGATTTTGTCTGAAAGTTTCGGTTCATACAAAAGCAGCAAAATTCATTTTCTGACGTATGAAAACGGCACACTGGATGTACGAGAAAGTGTGGAGTTGGACGGTTTTTTGTATGACACCAATTGCACCGCACACGGTATTTTGGCCCCGCAAGTTTTATCCGGCGGTCAAACCGTGTTGACGGAAATATACCGTTAATAAGGGGCCGACGCGCCCCGCATGGAGAATACCGTGGAAAACGACAGCAACACCATTCATGTTTTAGACAAAGGCTTCATCCGGCTGGTGGACTTTATGGGCGGCGACAACCGCGTCGTCAGCTCCGCCCGCGTATCTTTTGGCGCTGTTTCCAAAGGCGAAGAAAAAGACAAAGGCCTGATTAAGTACTTATTGGAGCACCGCCACCACACCCCTTTTGAACACTGTTATTTTCAATTTCACGTATGCTGCCCCATTTATGTGGCGCGCCAATGGATGCGCCACCGCTGGGGTTCATTTAATGAAATCAGCGCACGCTATACGCAAGTAAAAGACGAGTTTTACGTTCCGTCTCATTTCAGAGGGCAGGATTTCAAAAACCGCCAAGGTTCCGTAGAAGCGCATTTGGATGATGAGGTCTTGCGGAAAATCTATGAAGACTGCGTGGAAGCTTCTTTCTCGGCATATAACAAGCTGATAGAAGCCGGCGTGGCGCGGGAAATGGCCCGCGGCGTACTGCCGGTTTGCCAATATACGCAATTTTATTGGAGCGTCAATGCCAGAAGCCTCTTAAATTTCCTGCAACTGCGCACAGACGGGCACGCTCAATACGAAATACGCGTCTATGCTGACGCCATTGCACAAATTTTCAAAGAAAAAATGCCGTGGTCTTGGGAAGCGTTTGAAGCTTTAGGAAAAAAACTTCCGTTAGGCGCGGCGTAAAAATCAACAGGGAGAGTTTGACATGCGCGTGTTAGGCATTATTATGGCCGGAGGAAAGGGGGAACGGTTGTATCCTTTGACAAAAGACCGCTCCAAACCGTCCGTGCCGTTTGGCGGGAAATACCGCATAGTGGACTTTGTATTGTCCAATTTCGTCAACTCGGGGATCTTTTCTTCTTACGTTTTGGTGCAGTATTTGTCCCAGAGCTTGATTGAATATTTGCGCACTACGTGGCGCACGGAAGGGTTGATTCCGGACCACTTCCTCACTTGCGTGCCTCCTCAGATGAGACTGGGGGAAATATGGTATCGCGGCACGGCCGATTCGGTGCGCCAAAATATCAATTTGGTGCGGGATTTCGAGCCGGATTTGGTCGCCGTATTCGGGGCGGATCACATATACCGCATGGACGTGCGGCAGATGATAGATTTCCATATTCAAAACCATGCAGACGTTACCGTCGCCGCCAATACCGTGGATATTAAAGATGCGCCTTCTTTCGGCATCTTAAGTACGGACGACAACCACCGCATTATCCAATTTGACGAAAAGCCTCAAAAGCCCCGCCATATCCCGGGAAATCCGAAAGCGGCTTTTGCTTCCATGGGCAATTATATTTTTAACACTGACGTCTTGCTGCAAGTGTTGCAAAAACGTTTTTGCGACGTCCCCGCGTTGGATTTTGGCAAACACATTTTGCCTAAAATCTTAACGGATCATCGCACTTTCGCCTATGACTTCCAAAGTCAGACTTTGCCCGGCGCCAAACCTTATGAAGAACAAGGCTATTGGCGCGACGTGGGAACAATAGAATCTTTTTGGCAAACGAACATGGACCTTTTGGGACCGAAACCAAAATTGGATTTGGATAATCCGCAATGGCCCATCAACACCACTGCCTACCGCGTTCCTCCCACGAAATACTTGGGTGGCACCGTCGTAAATTCCATGATCAGCAACGGCTGCATCATTCATCCAAAGTCCAAAATCAAAAATTGCGTCTTGGCTAGCAGCGTTATTGTACATGAAGGCGTGGAACTGGAAGGCTGCGTGATTATGGACAACTGCGAAATTAAACAGGGCGCCAAACTGAAAAAAGTGATTATTGACCGCTTCAACACGATCCCCTCCAAACAAACCATTGGTCTGGATCAGGAACAAGACGCCCAGCGTTATTACATTGACCCGTCTGGCATTGTGGTCATCCCCCGCGGCAAAAGCAAGTTCCTGTAAAAAACATTTCCAAAAGGCCCCGCCCGTCGGGGCCTTTTTTTATTATAATTTAGATAATGATCAAAAAGATTTTTTTGCGCGATCAAGACGAAATTTTGCTAGTCTTAGGCGTACAGGACCGCAAATTGCGCGCACTGGAAAAAGAATTCAAAATAGACGCTTCCGTTAAATATGACGAAGACGGCCGCGGGGCCGAACTTTCCCTAAAAGGCACGCATTCCCGCTTGGACAAAGCGCTGGCGCGGTTGAAAAAAACACTGGAAATGTCCGCCAAAATGAAAACGGAAGAGCCCGAACGGGACCGCGTTCCGTTTAAGGATAATATTATCTTTCGTCCGGAACACGCCCGCCCTGTGGAAGCCCGCACCGAAAATCAGAAGAAATATATACAAGCTGTTTTTGATCATGATTTAACCGTATCCGTCGGCCCTGCCGGAACAGGCAAAACATTTTTGGCCTGCGCGTGTGCTTTGCGCGCGCTGGAGTTGGGCATGGTGGAACGGATTATTGTTACGCGTCCCATTGTGGAGGCTGGGGAAAAATTGGGCTTCCTGCCCGGGGACATTAATGAAAAAACAGATCCGTACCTGCGTCCCATTTATGATGCTTTCTACGCCATGTTAGGGGTGGAACGTTTCCGTGCGCTAAAATATGGAAACGTTTTAGAAATCGCCCCTTTGGCATATATGCGCGGCCGTACGCTGGAAAAAGCGTTTATTATTTTGGATGAAGCGCAAAACACCCTGCCCGCCCAGATGAAAATGTTTTTAACGCGGATGGGCATTAATTCAAAAATGGTTGTAAACGGAGATTTAACGCAAATTGATCTTCCGCAGAAGAACCAGAGCGCGCTCTTGCAGCTGCCGAAAATCCTTAAAAATGTACAAGGTGTGGCTTTTGCCGACTTCGGCCCCGAAGACGTCGTGCGCCA
>CALUXG010000019.1 GCA_944324685.1 uncultured Elusimicrobiales bacterium | reverse complement strand
CCGTCACAATCTTGGACGCATCACGCACCACACCGCCTTTGGCTATGTCACTGTACGCCATCGGCTTCGCTTTCCCTTCCTTGGCCAATACCTTCGTGATCGCCGTCGTTAACGTCGTCTTCCCATGATCTACGTGTCCTATCGTCCCCACGTTTACGTGCGGCTTAGAACGCGAAAATTTTTCCTTTGCCATTTGTTCAGTTCTCCTTCCTTAATCTAGGATAAATCAAACGCGCGCCCGCCCAAAAAGCGGGCGCGGAATAAATTAAGCAGCTTTGGCAGCCGTTCTCTTTTCAATAATAGCTTTGGCAACGTTTGCAGGGACCTCAGCATAATGGCTGGGTTCCATCGTAAACGAAGCGCGGCCTTGAGACAGCGAACGCACGTTGGTGGCATAGCCGAACATTTCGGCCAACGGCACTTCCGCGCGCACATAACGCACATTGCCGCGTACGCCCATCTCGCCGATTTGACCGCGGCGGGAACTCAAATCCCCGATAATATCACCAAGGTTGGCTTCCGGCGCGACCACTTCCACTTTCATGATAGGCTCCAAAATAATCGGATTGGCCTTTTTGGCTCCTTCTTTCAATGCCATGGAAGCGGCGATTTTGAAGGCCATTTCAGAAGAGTCTACTTCGTGGAATGAACCGTCAAACACGGCCACTTTAATATCCACCAGCGGATAACCCGCCACAGCGCCGCTGTCCAGCGCTTCGCGGCAGCCTTTTTCAATAGCGGGAATATATTCTTTAGGAATGCGGCCTTGGGTAATTTCATTAACGAATTCAAACCCTTTGCCTTTCTCCTGCGGTTCCAAACGCAGGAACACGTGCCCGTACTGACCGCGGCCGCCGGATTGGCGCACAAATTTCGTTTCCTGTTCCACGGTTTTGGTAATCGTTTCGCGGTAGGCCACTTGCGGCGCACCGACATTGGCCTGCACGTTAAACTCACGTTTCATGCGGTCCACAATAATGTCCAGATGCAGCTCGCCCATACCGGAAATAACGGTTTGCCCCGTTTCCTCGTCCGTGCGAACGCGGAAGGTTTGGTCTTCTTCCGCCAAGCGGCTTAAAGCGATGCCCATTTTTTCTTCATCTTCTTTGGATTTGGGTTCCACAGCCACCGAGATAACCGGCTCGGGGAAAGTAATGCTTTCCAAGATAATGGGAGCATCCGGAGCGCAAATGGTCTGGCCGACCTGAGAATTTTTAATGGCTACGGTCGCGGCAATTTCGCCGGCGCCAAGCTCTTTTACTTCCTCACGCTTATCGGCCATCATGCGCATCATACGGCCCACACGTTCCGTAGCGCGTTTGGCGGGGAACAAGATGGTGTCTCCGGCTTTGAGCGTACCGGAATAAATACGGAAATAGCTGAGCTTACCGACAAAGGGATCCGTCTGCACTTTGAATATCAAACCGCAGAAAGGTTCTTTGTTGGACGGTTTGCGTTCCGTTTCTTCGCCGGTGTCGGGGTTGGTTCCTTTGACTGCGGGAATATCTTCAGGAGAGGGAAGATAGAGGTTTACGCAGTCCAGCAAAGGCTGTACGCCTTTGTTTTTATAGGACGAACCGCACACTACGGGGAAGAAGTTACCCGTTAAAGTACCTTTGCGGATGGCTTTGTTGATTTCATCTTCGGTAAAGTTCGTTTCGCCGCCCAGATAACGTTCCATGATGGACTCGTCAAAATCGGCGAGTTTTTCAATCATTTCCGTGCGGTATTTCTCGGCGGTTTCTTTCAGGTCGGCCGGAATGTCCACATAGTTAAACGTGGCTCCGTTATGATCACCGTCCCAAATAATACCCTGCATTTTTACCAAGTCCACCACGCCGACGAACTGGTCTTCGGCGCCGATGGGGATTTGAATGGGGCAGGCGTTCCCTCCGAGTTTTTCTTTAATGGAGTTGGCGGAGCGGAAAAAGTCCGCACCCGTACGGTCCATTTTGTTAATATAGGCGATGCGCGGCACATGGTATTTGTCCGCTTGGCGCCATACCGTTTCAGACTGCGGCTCTACGCCCTGTACACCGTCGAAGCAGCAAATGGCTCCGTCCAGCACACGCAAAGAACGTTCCACCTCGGCCGTAAAGTCTACGTGTCCCGGGGTGTCAATAATGTTAAGCTGGCAATCTTTCCACACGCAATAAATGGCGGCAGAGGTAATGGTGATGCCTCTTTCGCGTTCCTGCTCCATCCAGTCGGTAACGGAAGCGCCGTCATGCGTTTCGCCGATTTTATGTACTTTTCCCGTATAATACAAAATACGTTCGGAAGTGGTGGTTTTGCCCGCGTCAATATGAGCGATAATGCCGATGTTTCTGATTTTGTTTAACGGATAGGTTTTAAACTCAGCCATATATAATTCCCTAAATTACCACTTAAAATGAGCGAAAGCGCGGTTGGCTTCGGCCATTTTATGCACGTCTTCGCGTTTTTTGAAAGCCGTGCCTTCTTTTTTGGCTCCGAGCATAATTTCCTCGGCCAATTTTTCGGCCATCGGGCGGCCTTTGCGGCTTTGGGCCGCGCCAATCAACCAGCGCATAGCCAAAGAAGTGCTGCGCAGCGGTTTGACTTCCGTAGGCACCTGATAGGTGGCACCGCCGACGCGGCGGGCTTTGACTTCCACCAACGGACGCACGTTTTCAATGCATTTGTTAAATACGGCCACTCCGTCTTCTTTGGTTTTTTCGGCAATAATAGCCAACGCATCATTTAGAATACGCTCGGCAGTGGCTTTTTTGCCTTCAAAATTTAATTTATTGATAAACCGCGCCACCAATACGGAATTATGCTTAAAATCCGGCTCCGGCTGCGGTCTTCTGTCTCTGGGTCTTAAACCTTTTCTAGGCATAGTAAACTAATCTCCTCTTATTTTCCGGCTTTGGGTCTTTTCACGCCGTACAGCGAGCGGCCCTGCTTTCTGTTTTCAACGCCAGACGCGTCCAACGCGCCGCGGATAATGTGATAGCGCACACCCGGCAGGTCTTTTACACGGCCGCCGCGCACCAAAACGATGGAGTGTTCCTGCAAGTTGTGTCCTTCTCCGGGAATATAAGCGGTAACTTCCACTTTGGAAGTCAATTTTACACGGGCAACCTTTCTTAAAGCAGAGTTCGGCTTTTTAGGGGTTACGGTATAAACACGGGTGCAGACGCCTCTTCTTTGAGGACAGGCCTGCAAAGCGGGCGATTTCGTCCGATGCGTTTCTTTTGCGCGCCCGTATTTCACTAATTGATTGACTGTAGGCATTACTATCTCTCTCCTGTTTCTTTCTTTTCTTTGCGTTTTTGCTCAAATTCATCGGCTATCTTCCGCGCGGAAATACCTGTACCCGCAGGGATCAGATGGCCCACGATGACGTTTTCTTTCAGGCCTTGCAGATGATCTACTTGGCCCATAATGGCGGCGTCCGTCAGCACTTTGGTCGTTTCTTGGAAACTGGCCGCCGATATAAACGATTCGGAAGCGAGGGAAGCCTTGCTGATACCCAAAAGGATAGTTTCCGCGTCGGCCGAACGTTTGCCCAGCTTCTTCATTCTCGCGTTTTCTCTCAGCCAGCTTGCGCGGCTGATTTCCTGCCCTTTTAGGAAGTGGGTGTCACCCGCATCCAGAATTTTTACGTTCCCCAACATTTGACGGACAATAACCTCAATATGTCTGTCATTAATCGTAACGCCTTGCAGTCTGTACACTTCCTGAATGGCGTTTAACAGGAACTCTTGCGCCTCTTTTTCGCCTTTGACGCGCAAAACATCGTGCGGATCAATGGCACCGTCGGTCAGCGCTTCGCCGACGCCCACATGGTCTCCTTCATAAACGACCAAGTGTTTGCCTTGCGGAATACTGTAGGATTTCTCTTGATTCGTTTCCGCATTTCTTACAACGACTTCCACCAACCCTTTTGGGGAGGTTTCCAAACTCACAATACCCTCAAATTCGGAAATAATGGCCGGATTTTTGGGGTGGCGGGCTTCAAACAGCTCCGCAATTCTGGGCAGACCGCCCGTAATGTCCTTGGTACCGCCGGCTTCGCGACCGATTTTGGCCAATACGTCGCCCGCTTCCACTTCCTCTCCGTTTTCCACCATCAAGATAGTATCCACCGGCAGAGGCAGGCTGGTCTTTCCGTTCTTGCTTTCAATGGTAATACGCGGGTTTTTCTTCCCCATGCGGCTGGCGATAATTTTTCTTTCAATAACGCCGGTTACTTTATTGCGTTCTTCCTGCAGCGTAATACCTTCTATAACGTCGCTCAAACGCACCGTTCCCTTGGTTTCCGCCAATACGGGGATAGAATGCGGGTCCCATTCGGCAAGCAAGCTGCCTTTTTCTACGGTCGCTTTATCGCTGGTATAAACGGTGGCGCCGTATTGAATCTTATATTCTTTTATTGTACCATTTCCGGCTTCCACAAAGATAGAGCCGTTGCGGGACAGACAAATTTTATTGTCATACACATTGGTAATGACTTTCATGTCCTTAAACGTAACTTTACCGGAAATCTCCGCAACCGCCTGCGAGCGGGACAAAACGCGTGAAGCCGTACCGCCGATGTGGAATGTGCGCAACGTCAGCTGCGTACCCGGTTCACCGATGGACTGCGCGGCAATAATACCCACAGCGTCTCCGGGGTTGCTCATGGTGGAGGTGGCCAAAGACAAACCGTAACATTTGGCGCATACGCCGTAAGGCGCTTCGCAAGTAAGCACGGAACGGATGCGCACGGACTCTACGCCGTATTTTTTGACCTGTTTGGTCTGCTCCAGCGTGATGACATCGCCCTCTTTAATAATGGTTTTTTCTTCTTCCGTACCATCGGCTTTTTTGACTTTGACAACCACATTTTCCAAGCTCGTGCGGCCTAAAATGCGCTCCTCAATCGGCTCCACCATTTCTTCGCCGCTCATCAGAGATTTCACCACAATGCCGTTGTGCGTGTGGCAATCGTCCTCCGTAATAACGACATTGTGCGCTACATCCACCAAGCGGCGGGTCAAATAGCCCGCGTCAGCGGTTTTCAGAGCCGTATCGGACAAACCTTTGCGTCCGCCGTGCGTGGAAATGAAGTATTCCAACACAGACAGTCCCTCGCGGAAATTGGCCGTAATAGGCGACTCAATAATTTCACCTTGTCCGCCGGTCAGTTTTTTCTGCGGTTTGGCCATCAAACCGCGCATACCGGCTAGCTGGCGTACCTGCTGACGGCTGCCGCGGGCGCCGGAATCGGCCATCAAATACACGGAGTTGAAACGCTGGCCCAGCTTGGGGTCATATTTGCTGTCTTCAAATTTTTTCATTTCTTTGAACAGCTCCGCGCCCACGTCATCGGTAACGCGCGTCCAAATATCAATGACCTTGTTGTAACGTTCACCCTCAGTAATGATACCGGCTTCCGCCTGAGCCTGAATGGCTTTTACCTGTTTCTTGGCGTCGTCAATATATTTCTGTTTCACGGACGGAATAGTCATATCCGCCACGGAAATAGACAAACCGGACAAAGTGGCATAGCCGTAGCCCAGCTTCATAATCTTGTCCAAAAGCTGTACGGCTTCATAGCGGCCGTATTTTTTGCTCTTGTAGCATTCGTCCACCAAAGAAGCCAGCTCTTTTTTGCCTATGGCTTTATTGACATAAGGCCAGCCGGCGGGCAAAATATTGTTGAAAATAATGCGTCCCGCGGAAGTATAATCTTTCCATTTGGAGGCATTGGCGGCGTCTTTGGGGTCCAGCCCTTCTTCGGCCAAGACGTTAATGCCGCGCACTTTAATTTTTGCGTGCAGAGACAATTTGCCGTATTCCAACGCGACCAAAGCTTCTTCCTTGCTGCCGAAGATGGATCCTTCTCCGATATCGCCGTCTTTGATTTTGGTGATAAAGTTCACACCCAACACCATATCATGAGACGGAGCGGCTATAGGCTTGCCGGACGCAGGCGACAAAATATTGTTGGAGGCCAGCATCAAGGTACGCGCTTCCATCTGCGCTTCCAAAGAAAGCGGCACGTGTACGGCCATCTGGTCGCCGTCAAAGTCGGCGTTGAAAGCGGCGCAGGTTAACGGATGCAGCTGTATGGCTTTACCCTCAATCAACACCGGTTCAAACGCCTGAATACCCAATCTGTGCAGTGTAGGAGCGCGGTTCAAAAGCACCGGATGATTTTTGGTTACTTTTTCCAAAATATCCCAAATTTCCGGACGCACGCGTTCCAACATTTTCTTGGCGCCTTTGAGCGTTACGTTTTCTTTCTTCATCAATTCGCCGATGATGAAAGGTTTGAAAAGTTCCAACGCCATCAATTTAGGCAAGCCGCATTGATGAATTTTCAGGCTGGGGCCCACCACGATAACGGAACGGCCGGAATAATCCACGCGCTTACCCAACAGATTCTGACGGAAGCGGCCGTGTTTGCCTTTAATGCTGTCGGACAAGGATTTCAGCGGTCTGCCGCCCGGCCCAATAAAAAATTTACCGCGGGCGCCGTTTTCAATCAATGCGTCCACCGCTTCCTGCAACAGACGTTTTTCATTGTAAATCATGACTTCCGGCGCGCGCAGGCTTTCAATATGTTTCAAACGGTTATTGCGGTTAATGATGCGGCGATATAAATCATTTAAGTCAGACGCCGCAAAACGGCCTCCGTCAAGCGGTACCAGAGGGCGCAAATCCGGCGGGATAACGGGCAGAACGCTTAAAATCATCCATTCAGGACGATTGCCGCTTTCCTTAAATTCTTCCATCGTTTTAATGCGGCGGATCAGTTTTGTGCGTTCCAATTCGCTTTGTGTGTTTTTAAGCTGCTCGTGCAAAGCCGGAATTTCTTTGTCAAAATCAATGTCTTCCAGCAGTTTGCGTATGGCAGGAGCGCCGATATCCACTTTCAAACGGGAACCATGTTTCTTGCGGGCTTCGCGCACTTGGGCATCGGAAAGCAGCGTGCCTTTTTTGAAATCCGTACGGCCGGTAACGCTGTCTATGCAATCCTCTATAACAACGGAAGAAGCATAATAAACCACACGTTCCAGATCCGTGGTGCGCATATCCAATAAAATACCGATGCGGGACGGATTTTTGCGCAAAAACCATACATGCGCCACAGGAACAGCCAGCTCAATATGGCCCATGCGTTCGCGGCGGACTTTGGATTCCGTAATTTCCACACCGCAGCGATCGCAAACCGTGCCTTTGAACTTTACCCAGCGGAATTTGCCGCAGGCGCATTCATAATCTTTGGTAGGACCAAAAATGCGTTCACAGAATAAACCGTCTCGCTCCGGTTTGAGTGTGCGGTAGTTGATCGTTTCGGGTTTTTTCACTTCTCCGTACGACCAAGACAGGATCTGCTCCGGACTGGCAATACCTAATTTGATGGAGTCAAAATCAAAGAAGTTTAATTCTCCGAGTTTTTTGATTTTTTTGGTAGTTTGCATGGTTTAAATTCTCCGAACGCTATTTGGCGGCTTCCGTTTGTTCAACCTCGGCCGGCGCGGCATTCTCCGCCGCGGCGGCATAGGGCAGCTTATGGCCTTTGTCTTTAAGTTCTTTCAAAAGATCCACACTCAGCCCCAAGGCCTGCAGCTCTTTGATAAGCACTTTGAAAGATTCAGGTACGCCGGGTTGGGCCGGAGCGTCGCCCTTGACGATGGACTCGTACATTTTTGTACGGCCCGCAAAGTCGTCGGACTTCACGGTCAAAAATTCCTGCAACGTATATGTCGCGCCGTAACCTTCAATGGCCCACACTTCCATTTCACCGAAGCGCTGACCGCCAAACTGGGCTTTACCGCCCAAAGGCTGGCGCGTAATCAAGCTGTACGGACCGGTGGAACGTGCATGCACCTTATCTTCCACCAAGTGGATCAGCTTAAGCATATACATGTATCCGATGGTAACCTTTTCCTCAAAAGGCAAACCGGTACGGCCGTCATACAAGGTAATGCGGCAATAATCATCGGGCAAATATTTTTTGGCGTATTCTTCACGCTCTTTGCCCTGCAGGCCCTTGTCGTCCAAAATTTTCTCTTTGGCCAAGCGGATTTGCTGCACCACTTCCGCTTCCGTCGGTCCGTCAAAAACCGGTGTGGCGGCATTATAATGAAGCTGTTTGGCCGCCCAGCCAAGCATAGTTTCCAACAACTGGCCCACGTTCATACGAGAAGGGATACCCAGCGGAGAAAGCACCACGTCCAACGGCGTGCCGTCCGGCAGGAAAGGCATGTCCTCTTCAGGCAAAATGCGAGCCACCACGCCTTTGTTTCCATGGCGACCGGACATTTTGTCCCCTACGTGCAATTTGCGTTTGGACGCAATGTAAACCTTGACTGATTTGTTGACGGTTACGGCCAATTCGTCGCCCTGCTTAGAAAACTCTTCTTCGCGTTTGAAATGCTCTTCCGCTTTTTTCTCCAGCAATTTATACAGCGCATTTAAGCGGGAGATTTCTTTTTTCAGCGCATCTTCCTTTTTAATGGAAGTTTTGGCATTGTCCAAAGCGCGTTTGCGTTCTTCGGCCAACAATAGCAAGGTTTGTTCTTTTTCCGTTTCCAACGCTTTCAAACGGGCTTTTTCTTCATCTTTGGTCAATTTTTCCTTGCGTACAAAAACGCGGGTACCAACCACTTTGCCGCTGGTGCCGGGAGGCACGCGCAAAGAAGCGTCCACCACGTCGTCGGCTTTTTTACCAAAGATAACTTTGAGCAGCCGTTCTTCCGGAGACAGCTGCTGTTCGCCTTTCGGCGTTACCTTGCCCACCAAAATATCCCCCGGTTCCACCACGGTGGCAGGCAGCACGATACCCTCATCGTCCAAATGAGACATGGCCTCATTGCCGATATTGGGAATATCGCGCGTAATTTCTTCAGCGCCTAATTTCGTATTGCGCGCGTCAATGCTGAATTCGTGCAAATGAATAGAGGTAAACACGTCGTCGCGCACCAAGCGGCTGGAAACCAAAATAGCGTCTTCATAGTTATAGCCTTCCCAGCACATAAAGCCGACCAACATGTTACGTCCTAAAGACAAGCAGCCATTGTCCATAGACGGTCCGTCTGCAATGACTTGGCCTTTCTTAACGCTCTCTCCCGTAAATACGATGGGGCGCTGATTAATGCAGGTGTCCGCATTGGAGCGTTTATATTTCAAAAGTTCATACACGTCCATGGCGCCGTCCGGCGTCTCCACCACGATGCGGTTGCCGTCGGCAAACTGGACTTTGCCCGCCCGTTTGGCCACTACGGCGGAGCCGGAATCGCGCGCGACTTCGTGTTCAATGCCGGTTCCCACAAAAGGAGCTTCTGTTACCAGCAAAGGCACCCCCTGACGTTGCATGTTGCAGCCCATCAAGGCGCGGTTGGCGTCGTCGTGTTCCAAGAACGGAATCAAAGCGGCCGAAACGCTGATAACCTGCAGCGGAGATACATCCATATAGTCCACATTTTTCGGCGCCACCAGCGGATAATCCGCACGGACGCGGCAGGATACGGTTTCATCTAAAATTTTACCGTTTTTATCCAAATGCGTATTAGCCTGAGCCACCAATTTATCGTCTTCCGCGTCGGCGGTCAAAGATTCCACTTTATCGGTAACCTTGCCGTTTTCCACTTTCCGGTACGGGGTTTCAATCAAGCCGTATTTGTTCACTTTGGAATAACAGGCCAAAGAAGTAATCAACCCGATGTTCGGACCTTCCGGCGTTTCAATGGGGCATACGCGGCCATAGTGCGTGTAGTGTACGTCGCGCACTTCAAATCCGGCGCGTTTGCGGTTTAAGCCCCCGGGACCTAAAGCGGACAAGCGGCGTTTGTGCGTCAGCTCGCCCAACGGATTAATCTGGTCCATGAACTGTGAAAGCTGCGACGTACCGAAAAATTTTCGTACTATCGCCTGTACGGGCTGCGCATTTACCAAAGCGCGCGGAGAAGGATGGTTTAATTCGCGGTTCATGCGATCACGCGCGGTTTTGGCCATTTGGGACAAACCTATGCGGATCTGATTTTCTAAAAGTTCGCCAATGCCGCGGACACGGCGGTTACCCAAGTGGTCAATGTCATCGACCTTAAACGTAAAATCAGCCCCGTACATTTTTTGGGCGTCTTCACCGGCGTTTAAGGCCAACAAATACTTAACCGTAACGATAACATCTTCGGGAGCCAAAGTGCGGCGGCGATCGCTGGGAGTCGTAAATTTCTTGAACTTTGTTTTGCCCAAAAGTTCAAACATTTTGGCAAATTTTTTGTTGATCTTATAACGGCCCACAAAGCTCAGATCATAGCGGCGGATATTGTCAAACACCAAATTATCCAAATAGTGTTCCGCTTGTTCTTTGACCACAAAATCCTGCCCGCGCATCTTTTTATAAATTTCAGCTTGGGCTTCCGCTACCGTGCGGATAGAATCTTTGCGGTGTTCCAACGTGGCCAAAATACCCGGGTCATCCTGACGCGGTTTGCCGGAAATGACCTTAATAGACTTTACTTTTTTCTCCACCAGCGTTTGGAACAATTTATCATCCACGGGGATAGTGGCTTTTTCGTCTAAGTTCCACAACACTTCTCCCGTGGAAGGATCATAAATATCATCTGCGGCGTAACGGCCGATGACATTGTCTATTTCGCTGGGTTTAATGGCTACGTCTTCGCAATTATAAAAAGTTTGGATGATTTGGGCATTGGTTTCCAAACCGCAAGCGCGCAGAAACGTGGACGCCAAAACTTTTTTCTTGCGGTCAATGCGCACCCACAGTGCGTTCATCAAGTCAAAAGAAAATTCAACCCACGCCCCGCGGTACGGAATGATGCGTGCCACATACAGTTTTTTACCGAGGGTGGACTGTTTCTTTTCTTCGTCCTCTTCAAAAATAATACCCGGGGAACGGTGCATCTGGCTGACGATAACGCGTTCGGCGCCGTTAAATACAAAACAACCGGCTTCCGTCATCAACGGCAAGTCGCACAAAGTAACGTCTTGATCCGACGCTTCTTTCATTTTCCCGTTTTTTTGTTTGATATACAAACGCAAATACGCTTTTAAGGGAGCGGAATAGGTGCTGTCGCGCACGGCGGCCTCGGTCGGCGTTGCATAGCGCGGAGCGCCTAATTCATATTTTAGAAATTCCAACCGCATGCTGCCGTCGGGCGCTTCTATAGGGAACACGTCTTCAAACGCGGCTTGCAAGCCTTTAAGTTCTCTTTTCTCAGGCGCAACGTTTAATTGCAAAAAGTCGACAAAAGACTGTTTTTGCATATCCAGCAAATCGGGAAGCGGAAGTTTGGAAGAAATCTTGCCAAAATTTTTCTGTGGTATCATGGATCTTTATTCCTGCCTTGGTCTAAAGCCTCATAAATTTATTTTTATGCACGCATAAAACAAAAATAAATTCACTGGCTCTGGCTTCCTTGGAAGCGTGGGGGACAAATCCCCGACCTCTTACACAGAGGCCGGGGAAAGGTCTGCATACTGACTATTTGAGTTCTACGGTGCCGCCGGCTTCGGTGAGTTTCTTTTTCAACTCTTCGGCTTCGGCTTTGGCCACGTTTTCTTTCACGGCTTTCGGGGCGCCTTCTACGAGGTCTTTGGCTTCTTTAAGTCCCAAGCCGGTGATTTCGCGCACCACTTTGATCACCGCGATTTTCTTGGCGGCGTCAACGGCGGTCAGCATGACGTTGAATTCGTCTTTTTCTTCGGCAGCGGCAGCGCCGGCAGCGGCAGGCGCGGCGGCTACGGCCACAGCGGGAGCAGCGGCTTTCACGCCGAATTTTTCTTCAATAGCTTTCACGAGTTCGGAAAGTTCCAGAACGGTGAGTTCAGCAATAGCATTTACTAATTCTTCTTTGGTCAATTTCGCCATTTTTATTTTCCTTTTTTATAGAGTAGCTGCGCTTCTGCGTAAACCGAGTTTACGCCCGTGCATTTATCCCGTAAGGGGCTACTACCGAACAAATGTCGGGTTTGGATCTTGCCTTTTAACGGCCACGGCTGATGCAAACTTGCGTTTTTATCGCCATACAATTTTGTAAATTCCGGCGGTTTTGGATTTTTTTGCTCCTTACATAACTTGCGCTATGCCGCGTCGCAAAGAAAATCCAAACCCGCTCTGAATTTTCAAAATCACTCGGCTGACGAAACCGCCAACCTCGTAAAAACCGTTTTGCCTCTGTTGCGCCGGAACCGGAGCCCCAAACGCAAACAGGCAGACGTTATTTGCCCTGTTTGTCTTCCAGAGCTTTGATAACGTAGGCAAAATCCCGAATCGGAGCCTGCAGAACTTGCGCCGACTGCGCCACCGCGTTGTACAACGCGCCGGCCAGCTTGGACAGGTTTTCTTCTTTGGTACCAATGGTAGCCAACTGTTTTACCTGTTCTTCACTGTACCACACTCCGTCGGAATAGCAAGCTCTGAGCTTCAAAGCCGCTTGGGTTTTCTGAAAGTCCACCAAAGTTTTCGCTACGGCGGCAACATCTCCGCCGATGGCTACGGCCGTCGGTCCTTGAAAGAGCTTTTCGTCCGCCCCTTCAATTTTGGCTTGGCGAATGGCATGATCCAAGATGGCGTTGCGTTCTACGCGGAATTTGGCTCCGGTAGGCACAAGCTTAGCTCTCAAATCCGCCATATCCACGAACTTCAGGCCCTGATAGGCCGTGAAGAAGATGGTGCCGGCATTGGTGATTTCAGAAGACAAGTCCAGCGACTTTTGTTTCTTCTGTTCTTTTGTCAGGTTCATTTTTTTGCCTGTTTTCGAACGTCTTTTTACTGCTGCCTCTGCGCAAAAATAATATATTTTTAGACAGAGAAAGCGACAGCCACAGACACCACATCCGTCGTTCTCCGACGGAGGTACCTATGGTTGACGTTCAAAATCTGGGATACATCTCTTAATGTATTTTATCAATAAAAGCCGCCTTCTTGCAACCCATTTTGCAATGTCTTATCCGCGGCTCTTATAAATATTATAACAAAATCTCCCGCCAAGACTCAAGCGTTCCTATGTATTTTACATCATATGACTTATTTTATGAAAACCCTTTCTTTTTGTTCTTCCAGAATATGCCGTCTAAACCATTCCGCGCTGCGCTGCGCCACATTTTCTTTTAGGTTATTATAGAAAAACATATAATCATACATATGCAGCACTCCGGCAGGAAATACGGCTTGGCTGGCATTGTATTTGACGGGATCCACTTGAACAACTAAGGCTCCGCTCTGCGCTTCCAAATAGCTCTCAGACAAATGCGGAATTTCTTCCAGCATCTTGCCAGTTACCGCATCAAAAATGATGGCTCCTTTGTGCTGATTGGCGGTGGCGGGGGTATCATCCGTTTTCCAATTGACGGGATTGATGCCGACGGCCCCCTTTTTCAGCACAAAAGACTGACCGGAATGAGGCAGCTGCGTATTGTAAGAAACAATAACCCCCGTATCTGTTGCGTCTTGGGCCATTTTCAGCCATGGATAGGCCACCAAATCCTGATTGGTAACCGAATATCCGATTAAATATGCCGCCACCAATTGTTTTTGCCATTGAGAATCGGCAAACGATTCTTTCATCAATTCCAGCAAGGCCATACTACCTTGGCTAAATCCCGCTAAAATAAAAGGTCTCCCTTCATTATAATGTTCCATATAATAGGCAAAAGCATGAATAATGTCCTGATAACCATCAGCCAATAATTTTTTCCCGTCGTCTTCATTCATCCATACCACCTCTATGGACGCTTGGCGATAATATGGCGCGAACAGATTAGCCGTATCCGAAAATACACCGGCATTAATTAAAATCTGCACATCGGCTTTATGTCTCAAATCTGGATCGGAAATATCCATTTTTTCAGGTCCATTCCCGCCAAAAATAGTGGGATATACATAAAATACGTCCACAGGTTTTTCCGTTTGACCGACAGGCAAAAAAGCCCAATTTTCCGCTTGGGCATAATTTGGAATATTCTTTTTTGTTTTTTCAGACAATGAAACAGGTATACAACCGCTTAAACATAATATGAAGCAGAAAAAAATTTTCAGACCTTTGAACATACAGGAACTCCTTTTCTTGCTTTTTACAGTATATAATTTCTGAAAACGAGAAGCTTCTCTATAAAGATTATATTCAGAGAAAAGACATTTGTTAAAGACATTTTCCAAAATACAATAATGAGATATAAAAAATGCGTATGTGTTTCAGTAATATAAGCAAATAAATAGACAAAAAAACCCCGCATAAGCGGGGCATAAAAAAAGGATAGGGATGAGACCGACAACGATCTACTCTCTCAGCGCCGAATTGGGCGCCAATACCATTGACCCTGATAAGCTTAACTGCCGTGTTCGGAATGGGAACGGGTGTTGCCTTATCGGAATTATTATCAGTC
>CALUXG010000018.1 GCA_944324685.1 uncultured Elusimicrobiales bacterium | reverse complement strand
GGCCTAAGGCCTCAAACAAAAACATCGCTCCGTCTTTCGCTCCCCCCCGCACACCAAGCAGTTGGTGTGCTTGTCTTGCCTGAAAAAAGCCCGCTTGAAAGCGGGCTTTATATCCAGCCAAGACGGGGGATCGAACCCCGGACCTGCCGCTTACGAAGCGGCTGCTCTACCAGCTGAGCTATCTTGGCGAAAAACGTTTCTTAACTATTGATATATTTTACCAAAAATCAAACGTTTTTGCATCGGTTTTATTTTTGCGCGCCGTCATTTTGCATTCTCTTCCGGCGGAAAATAATTAAACGGCGGCTGGCGCAGGCGGCGCTCCTGCGCGTCTATGCGCGCATTGTGTTTGTGCGTTTGTAAAAATTCCGGCTCCGTTACGCCTTCGGGCCCCCGACGATAGGCGTCTATCCACGCTTGCGCGCCGGCGGGGTCGCGCTCCATCATGGCAATGCTGATTAAAAACATATACGTAGCTTCATTGACGGGGTCAAGCAACAACGAACGCTGAAAACTTTTTTTGGCCAGTTCCATATTTTTTACGGCCTCTTTTTCATACTCCCGCCGCTGGTAAGCCAGCGATTCTTTTTTGGACAGCTCCGTGTAATACACCGCATATCCATAATAGAATTCTCCATACGTCTGATGCAGCAGCGCATGATTGGGCGAACGCCGGCGCACTACGTCCAAATCCCGCAAGACGCGTTCATAATCATTGAGCGGTTCTTCTCCCGCACGCGGTTTGGCGTCGCCTTTGATGGGGGCATAGACACGCTGCATATTCATGGTGGTGCGCAAGACATACGCACGGTACTGGTAATAAGCGGCCACAAAAGGATTATAACGTATGGCTTTGGTGTAATATTCCAACGCTCCGTCCAGCATATTGGCGACGGCTTGTGCTTTGGCGCTGTTTTTTGGGTTATAATACGCCCCTACTCCGCCCGACATGCCAAGCCGCGTAAATTCCGTCGCCATGCCGTAACAATGGTCCGATACAAAAAATCCAAACACCCATTGCAGAGGCAAAATACTCAGCAGCAACAACGCAGGCACGCGCGCCCAACGTGCCAGAAAAGCCGCGCGCATATACGTCCACGCGCCCAAAAACGTCAGCGCACACAGAACGATCCACGCGGTGATTCGCAGCATTCCGTCCCCTGTATTTTTAACGCCGATATGGCCCGCTACCTGTGCAAACATATAAATATAATAACCCGCCAAATACAATACGCCGGCAAAAAGAGCCAGCTGCAGGCATCTTATCCACCACACGGGCGCGGGTTTCAGATCCGGCTCCGGCTCCGTTTCCCGCTCGGGCATACAAAGCCGAAGCAACAAAGCGCAAAACACCGCAAAGAAAAGTCCCGAAGAAGCAAACCGCATGCTGATATCAAAAAAGTTGTGAACCAGCATGCCGAAAAGCGCCGCCGAATATCCCAAAAGCCACCATGTTTGGCCGCTTGGTTTCCGTCCGGCCGCACGCGCCTGTGCGGCGCACAAAGCCAAATGGCGGCCCGCAGCATACAACACAAAAAACAACAGCCACAAAAATACCGCCAACCCCACCGTTCCCGCCGTGGCCCACTGTTCTAAATATTCGTTTTCGGCGTGCTGGGTTTCGTTGTTGTGCATTTTTTCTATATAGAAAATCTGCGGTTTGCGGTAAGCGGGATAAATCGTCTTAAAACTGCCCAGCCCCGTACCTATGACAGGACTGTCCTGCACCATGGCAAAAGTACTGCTCCACGTATAGGCACGGAAACTGACGGATTGGAAACGTTTGGAAGCGTACGCGCCCGCCAGCAATACGGCTCCCAACAGCAGCGCCGCCGCGGCGATATTCACTTTGCGCAGCGTTTTTACCGCCAATCCCCCGATGCCATTTGTATACAACGCCGCACAAAAAGCCGCCGCCGCGGCAAAGCCCAGCCATGCGCCCTTGCTTTCCGTAAAAAATAAATTCACCGCCGCCGCACCCAGCAGTAACAACAGGCGTTTTTGTCTGGTGCGTAAAAATTCCGCCAAAACAATAAAAGAAGAAAAAAGAACAAAATCGGCAAAAAAGTTTGGATTGGCGTGTGTGGAAAAAATACGCGTGCCGAAATACCCTCTCCACATCAAGAAGTCCAGTCCGGGCAGCCAGCGGTCCAGTATTTGCACCAATCCATACAGGCAGCTGATCCATGCCGCCAGCACAATACACTTGCTCACTATGCGTACGCTCTGGCGGGTAAAACGGTCCAGCACCATCAATCCCAGCATAAAATACAAAACATAACGGAAAAATTCGTCAAACCCTTCCGCCTTATAGTCCGATAAGGCATAACCTAAAAAATTCCATCCGAAATAAATCAAAAAAGGCAGCAGCCAAGGCAGGTTTCGGCGCGTTACGGGGCAGCGTTTCTGTACCAACAGCAAGGACAGCCACAAAGCAATCAGCGCCGTTGCCCCCGTTTGCAGCAAGGTAATTTTGACATAAGCCGTATCATAAGTAAGGCCCGTATAAAAACTGATGCTTACAAACAAACACAAAAGCCCCAACCCCCACGAAAGGGCTTTGTCAATAAAAGAAACAAAAGAAGTCTTTCCCTCCGCCGTCTGCGCAACGGCGGCCGAACGAGACGCGGCAGCCGCCAAGGGAGAATGTTTGGTTTTACGAGCCTTTTTACCCATGTATATATAGTATCAATTTTTTCGCAAATGAAGACGGAAAAAGCTTTCCTTTCAAAAAGTCCGTACTGAAAACACCCTTGTTTTTTCCATTTTTTTTGATATACTATTTAGGAGCATAGTTTGTGCTTATTTTGTGGTTAAAAGGAGAAAAGGTTATGAAAAAAGGTTTTACCTTAATTGAATTGCTGGTGGTCGTGCTGATCATCGGCATTCTGTCGGCAATTGCTTTGCCGCAATACACCACCGCCGTGGAGAAATCCCGCTCTACGGAGGCTATTACGCTGATGGGTACGCTGCGCTATGCGGCCGAACGCTATCGCTTGCAGACCGGTACTTTCCCGGGGACGGACTTGGAATCCTTGGATATTGAACTGCCCAGCGTTACCTGCACCGGAGGCAGCTGCACGGCTAAGACGAAAAACTTTAAAATCAGCGGCACCGGTACGGCGACCTATACCATTACGGCCCAGCGCATTAACAGCGACGGCACCGACTCCAACTATTCTCTGCAAACCGTGGTAAATGCGGATGGAACGGCTGTACGCAGCTGCACCGGCGCGGACGATGACGGCACTAAGATTTGCAATGCCATCACCTCCGGCAAAAACAGTGACTTCTAGTTTCAAAAACCCGCTCCCGCAAGGAAGCGGGTTTTTTTAATCCATAAAATCCGCCCTTTTAAGGGCGGATTTTATGCACTGCCAAAATATACATGCGTTTTATACACATGGCCCATTCGCAAAAGAGGGCGCCAAGAGCCGTTTCTTTATCCGCCGCATATTTGCTTAAAACTGACCAAAGCGCGCAAGTTTTGCGTATTTAACCGCTCCAAGTTATCGTCGCTGTAATCAAACGTGATGCGGCATACGGCGGCGTTACTTTTTACCGCCGCCGCGCAGCCGCTTAAGCAGCTCCCCGCGGCCCATAACAGACACAGCGCGAATAATTTTATCCGTTTGTTCATACTCTTTTTCCTTGCCGCGGCGGGCCTTGTTTTCAGCGCTTTGGCGTCCGGCGCGGTATAACACCGCGCCAAACGCACACAGCATGCCGCATGCCGCACAGAGACAGACAAGACGCGCCGTCATCTGCCTTTGCCCGCCACGGAACCATCGGGATTGACCAAAGACAGCGCAGAAAGCACTTTCAGCACCTTGGCCCACACCGTGTCGTCTTTATCCGTCGCCGTCAATTTGACAATCGTGGATACAATCAGCACCGCACCTCCGATAATGGCCAATACATCGTTCCAATTATTTTGTAACCATTCAAACATGATTTCCTCCTGTTATATGAATATTTCATTTACAGCTAATATATACGCATAGAACAAACTTCAGATATGACGGCCAAAATGCAATTCACTGATGCGCTTGTGCGCACTGCTCACGCTGTCCTCTAGTTTCGCCACGCGCACTTGCAAATTGTTGTATTTGTCCTGCTTGGCTTCCAGTCGCGCAATGTCTTTGCGTATGGCGCGCAGTTCATTCCACACACCGCCCGCGGCAAACACAATGGCCGCCACTTTCCACAGCATTTCAAATGTTTCCGCCGTCATTGCCCTGCACCTCCGCTTGCGCTACGCCCGCACTTGCCTCCGACGCCAATGCATTTGTCTGCGCCATGGCAGCACCGTTTGTTTCCAACGCCGCCAATGCCGTCTTTAATCCGCGTATTTCTTCCTGCACACTCATCGGCACAAATACCCCCAGTGCACCGCTGTTCCAACGCACCGCATTGACGGCGGAGTTCCAGTCCAAATAATACGCCCCGTCCCCCGCTCCGTTTTCCATGGAACCGCCAAAGGTACAGAGCCGAGGGACGCTGTCTGCCGTGGAGTATTGATAATCTCCCACAGGATTGTCGGCATTGCCCCCCAATTCCACCGGTATGGACAAATACCCATGTTTGCCCAAAGCTTCATTGTCCGCAAAACGTTTGATATAACCCGTCGTCGTCATCACCGCCGGTCCTTTTTCCCAACCTTTCGTATCCGTCTGCGTCGGGCACGCATACTGCTCATCCGGAGCAGGATTGATATAACTGTAGCCGCCCATGCGCATAATCCCGCTTAGCTTTTTCCATCCGTTCCCATATAAATTTTCTATCCCCATGGCTATAATGGCACGACGCGTAGTGATGGTATGCATACTTGCGTTCTCCCCGTCTTCTCCTTTTACTGCGTCCGCCGTACCGTTTAACGCCAGCGCACCGCTTACTTTGGTCCCCGCCGTGCTGCTGATCGCCGTGTCCGTATTGATGCGTATGTTCTGCGTATCATAATCTTCCACCGATACTATTTTGTAAAGCTCATTGCCTATCCTAAAACTATATCCCTGCGTAAAATCATCCCTATATTCTTTGGATATGATCACGCTGTTCGCTTCCGTCTGCCCAACCGTTACTTCCCTCTCCGTACGCGCCGTCAAAGAACAACCATCCCCCAATACCGCCTGCCAGTTCAAATGGGCGTATTTGACCGTGCCTAACATCTGCAGCGCCGACGCTTCTTTTATCCCGAATATCCGCATACCGCGGGCGCGCGCCCGCTCTTCAAACCATTCATTCGTCTGCGCCGTCTGCATCACCAGTCCCGTACGCGAAGCCATGCCTCCCAGCGCCGCACTTGCTTTTCCCCATGCATACCGCGTAATGCCTATCCACTCATGCAATACGCCGTTACGCCAGTGCATGGGAGAAGGCTTAAATCCCTCCAGCGCCACAGGACTTAATACGATGCTTTGGCTTCCGTCCGCGTTCACCGTTTTTTTGTAATAAAACACATGGAACATCCGCACCACGTCAAAATCTTCCGTACCGGAGGCCAGCATGGCTTCGTATTCCGCCGTACCCTCTCTGGCCACTATTTCCGCACGGCCTAGCGCAGGGTTGTATTTGACCAACGCATAATAACCTTGGTAAATCGGATTGTCCTTAAAATCATCTACGCCTGCTACGCTGTCGGTGGATTTTGTCCATTGTTTGCCTATAGCGCCGTACGTGCGTACGCCCTGTGCATGAACGCCGTCAAAATCCACACCCAGCAAAATTTGCGCTTCCGCCGGTAGCTGGCTGTACGGGATATGTCCGTTTTCATCCAAATCCGCTTTATCCGCCAAAGCTTCCTCCGCTTCCGCCGCGTTTTGCTCCGCCTCTGCGGCGGATTCGGCCGCCTCCGCTGCACTGTCGGAAGCATTGTCCGCATAATCACCGGCGTCGCTTGCGCTTTCTGCCGCCGCTTCGGCTTTTAATTGCGCCTGAGCGGCATAATCCTGCGCCGCGGAAACATAATTTTGAACAGCCTCTTCAGCTTGCTGTGCCGCCTCTAAAGCCGTTTGTGAAGCCAAAAGCGCGCTTTGTGCGGCGCTATTGGCCGCCGCCGCTTGCTCAGCCGCTTGCTGTAAATTACGCAGATATTGTCCGGCATCCGTTTGTGTCAATGCGGACGAAGGCGGAAAACGCACCGCCCGTGAAATTTCTTCGGCCTGTTCCTGTGCAATCATCATGGCTTTGTCGTACCCCGCTTCCAAAACGGCGGGATCAAAAGCCTGCTGCATCTGCAAATCCGTTTGCTGGGTAAGCGGCGTACGTCGGCGGATGAGCAGTTTCTCTCCTTGGGCCAGCGGCAAGAGCTGGCTGTCGGATACGGGATAACATACAACGTTTAAGTCCGTATCTATACTGAAACCTCCGTCCAAAACCGTCTCCGTTCCGTCCTGCGCCACGCGGACAATCTGCAAATCCTGCGTTTGCAGATAGGGGAAAGGTATTTCCCAGCGGGTAGTTTCCCCGTCCCCCTGATACACAATTTTTGCCTGAGAATAAGACAAAGTCATTGATTTTTCTCCTGTAAAAGAAATATTTGTTTTACCGTTTGTGCCGCGGCCAATTGTTCCGACGGATTGCTTCCCTGCGCAAACACAAAGTACATTACTTCGTCGCTTTGCTCCTCGTCTAATCCGTTTTGGCGGCAGAACTTGCTTAAAGCGGCTGCAAGCAAACGGTCTTGAGACGCGCTGTCTCCGGCTTGCAGAGAAAAGCGGCGACCTTGCAACAACCAATAATCTCGGGCGGACAATTCCCCCGCTCCGAAAGATTTCCTCAAATCTTCCTCTTGCAGTTTTCCGTCCATTAATTGCCGCTGCAAACGGTTAAATACGCCGCGGACCGAACGTCCGCCGCGGCGGATTTGACATGCGCGTAAAACTTTTTGATTCTGTTCAAACTCATCTTTATCAAAACAATCCTCCCGTAAAACGCTTGTCAAATCCGCATTTGCATCCATCGAGGCCAATGTTTGATAAGCCTGTGCTCGGCGGCGCAAATGCCGCAGGGAAGCCTGCCTCGCCCGAGCTTTCAAAGCCTGATGCAAATCTTCCGCAAACTCCGCATCTTCTCCGGCCGCGGCATTGTTGGAGAAAAGACGCAATTTTTCTTCGTCCTCCTCCATGGCGCCGGCGGTCATTGCATGCGCCTGCGGCCAAAGCTCCGCCGCCGCCAAATCCGCCTTGCGCGCGGTCAGTTTTCTCCGAAGCAATGCTTGGTCTTCTTCGGATAAAAACGAAGAAAAATGCCGGTATATTGTTTCCGCTTGACGCATTTCTCCGCTTTGCAAAGCCGCTTGCACATTGTGCCGCACCGCCTGCGCTCTCAGCGTTTTCATTCGGCCGCGTATTTGTTTACCGTTCCAACCCGCCGCACGGGCTTCCCGCGAAGCGGCGGCCAAATTGTCGCGCATATACGCCTCCAAAGCCGACGGAGTACGGACCATGGCGGCGGTTTGTACAAATGTCCCCGCGCCCTGTTTCAGCATTTCCTGCGCCTGATTTTGCTTCTCTTTCTCTTGCAAAACGCCTAATTCCCGACGCAAAATGACATAGTCCTGTGCCAATAAATCATTATTCTGCCCATAGCGAGTCATATACTTGGCAAAATGTTCGTCCAAACGCCGAACGGGATCGTTTGCGTTCCCGCCTCCGGACGTCTGCGGTTCAAACGCTTCCGCACGCGCAAAATTCAGCTGAAGCATACGCCGAGAAGAAGAAAAATTTTTCTCCCCCTCCTTTTTCTCTGCCGCGTTGGAGTCTTCCAAAGTTTCCTCTCTTTCTTTCGGCTTCTCCTTGGCGTTAATCAAAGATGCCGCCTCTTTCCATTCTGTTTCCCACCGCTGGGCGGCGCCTTTATAGGCCTGCACCGTTCGGTTTAATGCGGCAGGCAATTCATATAACCCCAGCAAAGCGCCGGCCGCGTTCTGCCATTGCGAAAACTTTTCTTCCCCCATAGCATCTTCCAGCACAGGAGCCGGAGACATATCCGCCGCATGCGCGCGGCGATAAGAAATAGAACGACGGTAAACGGGTATTTTCATTTTCCCCCCTCAATAGCCTCTGCCAGAAAATAATCCGCCCAAAACTCCGCCCATTTTAGACCACCAGCTAGGTCTCAGCTTTTCCGCACGACGATATTGCTGCGCCTGCGTATACTGCTGTTCCATTTTTACATTGGCGGTGAAATTATTTTCATAGATTTCGCGCTCCAGATTTTCATTAAGCATTTCCTGATCTAAAAGCGCATTCAACCGACTGTTTTTCAAAATCATCTGCGCCGTGGCAGAAGCAGACGTAAGCCCGCTGGCCGCCAGCGCCGTTTTTTGCCGGCCCAATAAAGAAGAATAATCACGCAGCAGTTCATTATTTTGATAAGCGGCGTCTTCCACAATATAGCGCGCATTGCGCGCGGCGTTTTCCTGCGTCAGCCGCGCCTGCGTTTCGGCAGCGGCGGCCATAGATTGATAATATTCCTCCTCCGCCGCATCCTGCCCCAAAAGTTCCGCCGCCGTGGACAGAACCGTTCCTCCCGTAAATAATACGCCTCCTAGGGCTCCTCCCATATTTTTCTCCTTGACCTAAAAGTTACGCCTCTTTCGGGCGTTCAAACACATACAGCACAAAGCGGGTTTCTTTTCCCGCCAAATAAATTTTTTCTTTTGTTGCACAAGCTCCCAAACGCCGCAAATATCTCTGCGCCGCCGCATAGCGCACATCGCACGCCGCATATAACTGCGGATACAAAGACAAAAAATAATCCCGGACAATACATGAAAAACGCCAAAAAAGCTTTGGACAAAAAAGAACGTCCCTCCCCGTCCAAGACCATACACAAGCCCGACGCCCCAGCAAACTTTGCGCTTCCACCCCCGCCGCAGCCATGGTCCGTCCCCGCCGCACCAACGCAAACGCCGCCGCTGACTTTCGGGCGCAATCCTGCAAAGCCTGCCTCACGGGCAGCCGATATGCCGCCCACAACTCCGCCTTGTCCTCTCGGCGCAAATGCACGGCCAAATCGTCCAGATGCGCTTTACAAAGGGGCTCCAAACTAATATCATGATAAAAGGCGTGTTTCATATTTTCTTATCAGGAGGCTGTATGTTGATTTTTTTGTTTGTATTAGCTCTGCTGGCTGCGGCTATTTTATACGGCATTTTCTTTTTGCTTTTTAAGCTGATTTGGGTGCTGTGCAGCAAACAACGCAATTTCTGGCCTTTGATTTTGGCCGGCGCCGCTACGCTGCTGACGATTATCGCCATGGTATGGGCCGTGTACAGTACGGTAAACAAATATTTGCTTCCGCTGACTCCCATTGTTGAAACCATACAAACGCAACAGCAACCCGTATACGGTCCGCACGCATACAAGGACCAACGCTTCGGCTTCGGCTTGACGCTTTATGACGGTACGGTGCTAAGCGACTGGATTGACCTGCCGGACGGCGGACCTTCTTTGTTGGTGGGCGTGGACACAAACTTCTTTTTGAATACGGCGCCGCAAGAAGAAAATCCTTTTTCCGCTTATCTACTGGCGCGCGTGCAATTGCCCAATAATCCGTCTGACGCTATGGAAATAGCCCATACCGTTATCAGACAAGCCCAGCAAGCGCAATTTAACGGGCAAATCTCCATAGAAGAGCCTGAAGAAATTTATGCGGGGACAAATGCTTCGGCGGCCATTATGGACGGCGTTTTGTCATCTTCTTCCGGTGCGGAGATGTCTTTTAAGCTGTTGCTGGCCAAGAATAACAATGTGCTCTACGCGTTACTGGGTTTTTACGGACAACACAACGGCCAACAAACGGAACAAACGCTTCGCAGTTTCCGTTTTAACGCCCAGAGTTGGCAGCCTTCTCCCGCCTTTCCGGCGGAAGCGATGGGTTCTCCCGCATTTTGACAATTCGTATTTTCTCTTCACGCGCCTGATATATTCGGGCGCGTTTTGTCAGCAAAAGCGGGAAATTACCGCCAGCAACGTTACGGGCAGCGGTTCTTGCTGAACAAATGTTATAGACGGGAAATAACTGTAAGAAGAAGACAATTGTTTGATAAAATCGCCCGTTTGCAAAGAGGCGGCTTCTCCATAATTTTGAGCGGGAATATTAACCAGCCCTTCCAGTTTTCCCTCTCCGACTCCTACGGCTCCGCCGCGGCTGTCCATCAATTTCAGCATGACTTGCACAGGCCGGCGCAAACGGTCTTGCGCCGTTCCGTCTGAGAACGCCATATCCGGCGGAAGGGTTTGCAAAACGGCTTCATAAGGCAGGCCTACATGGGCTGTATGTACGGCGGAGGGCAAAATAATTTTGCCGTTGGTTACCGTCAAAGCTCCTAAAGGACTTCCGTCAGCCAGCACGCCGACTTCCCTGCCCTCTAAATGCGCCAGTCCTTCCACTTCGCTGAAAGCCTGCGTATTTTTTTTGGAAATACTGCAATCCAAAAAAATTTGATCTTCGGGTACACGGCTGGTCAAGCGCGGCAGCAAACGTTCTATAAAATATTTTTCCCCCCGCTTTACGACAAACCACGTTTCGTCGCTGCCCTGCGCCGGTATGCTGCATACGCTGACGAACTGCCCTTGCGTTTGATGTTGCGCCCACGCAAAAACTTCCTCCTCCGCCAAATAGGTCAAAGACAATAAACTGCCGTCATTCATGACACACCAGATTAAATTATCCGGTTCCTGCTGATAAGCCATTTCTTTAATTTCCCGATTAAAAAACAAATGGCGCGCGCGCAACGTTAAATCCCGCCCCGTATATGAAGCACTGGTATATTGGTAGAAAAAATCCCTCAATACTCCGCCGCGCGCCTGCACATACAGCGTGCGGTTGCCCGCCACAATGGGAGGGACGGGGCTGGCGCCGCGCTCTCCTTCTTGATGTATGTCCATATTATAAGGGGTCAAAGCGCCGCTGCAGCCCAGACTCCACTCGCTGCCGGCGGTAAAAAGCAACAAGCGCGCGCCGACGGCTACGGAATGAATGGCGTTTAATTTTTTTCCTGAAAGATTAATGCTCAGCGCGTCGGAATCTTCCAATGTGCGGGAATAGCCGAAATCCTCATGCTCGCCCGTCTTAGAAAACCAAACGGTTTGCGGTTCTTTTTTCGTACCGGCAAACCCCAGCCGATCCTGATAGAAAAAAACACAGCGCGGATACCCCGCCTGCGGACTGAACGAACCCTCCGACCAATCATCCGTCCATTCGTCCAACAACGCGGCGTGCCGCTGTAAAGTTACTTGCACTTTATCAGCGCTGACATAACTGGACAATTTCACAATGCCTTCCTGATGAAAAGATTCCGCCTGAAGCACATATCCCATTTCTCCGGATATGCCCAAACAGCGTATGCGCAAATAATGCATTTTGGCTGACAAAGCCAAACTGCCCACCGTATTAAAATTTTCCTCGTCTTGGGCTTTGCTGAAATGTTTTACTTTCTCCCAGACATTGTTGTCTTCCGAAGATTCTAAAACAATATCGCCATACCAGCTGCCCGTTGTGCGCAAAGTCCAGTCTCCTCCCGTTTTTATGACCTTGGAAATGTCTTCATATCCCAAGGTACCGCTTTCATAAGGGCTTTCCACGCGTTGGCGCAAAGCAAACAGCGCGCCCACTTGCCCGGGCTGAAATAAATCAACGTTTGATTCCAAATAATATTTCGTTTCGCCTTGACTGACGCTCTCTCCGGCGTTACAGCCGCCGCTCATCTGCTGCGTTACCACCAGCTGAGGCGGCGTGACGACGCCCGAACAATAATAAATGGTCAGCTGTGCGCCGTTATAATCGCCGCCGCTGCTTTGCGGCGATTCTATACGAAGTACCCCTCCCTGATTGTAGGCTTTGCATCCGGAGGCGGCGTAAGTATTGTTAAAAGCATTGACTACGTCGGCGACATTAAAACCGTATTCCATAGCCATAAAAAACATCTGCCCCTGCCAAAAGACCTGAATAAAATAATTCGGATAACTAACCGGTAAAAATGACAATACGGCTTTGACTCCTTCCGAAACCACCGTTCCGCTTTGCGCCACCAAACGTATTTTTCTATTTTCATCCGTATTGGCCAACATGAACGGGCCGTCTTTTATCGTCATGTCCTGCAAAGTAAAATAACCGTCGTTACCGCGGAATAATTTTTTCGGACAATGATTCGGATGCACCAAAAAAAGCGTTTGGTCATACTGCACATAATTCAAAACCGCCAATTCTATTTCCTGATAAGGCGACGCCAATTCATAGTCATCTCCGTCGCCATCAAGCAGCGTCCCCGCTTGTGTGTGTACGCGTATATACTCATGCCCCACCTCTAACACATAGGCTTCTTCTTCGCTAAGCACAAAAGGAATCAAACGGCAGGCTTTGTCTGCATATTTGGCGCTGTGTACGTATGCCGTGCCGGAACGGTTGGAAACACACCCCTGCGGATGTATCAAAAAATTACGGGCGGTCTTCAAAAAACCCTCTCCGGCGCCTGCGGCGCGGCTGTAAAGCTGCGGACTGATCTCTCCGCCGGCAAAATTGGTTTGTATCATATGTTGGGGCATATCAGCGCACCTCCACAAAAGCGCCGGCGGCGTTTTGAACGTCAAAGCGCTCGCTCATATTGCTGCGGCGGGCTTCCTGCAGGGCCAGCGTATACTTCTGCCATATTTGTTGGGCAAGCGCACGGTCTCCCGTCAGCGTAAGCGCCAAATCCGCCGCCAAAGCCAATGAAAAAGCATAGACAAAGGCGCTGTCAAACAAATTTTCGTCTTTTATGTCCCGAGTATATTCAACCTGTGCCTGCGGCAGCGCACAAAAAATAACCCGAGCATGCAAATCCGGCCGAAAAACCTCCCGAAAAGAAACATTTTTTTGGCCGGCGGAATCGCCAAAAATACGGCGCAAAAAGAGACAATCTGCCGGATAAGCATACATATAAGGTTTTTCCGGTTCATCTGCAGCTGCCAATAAAGTCAAGGGTTCCATGACATTGGCAAAACCCCAATTATGTGTACGCAGCAACTCTTTTTTGACCGGTTCATAAAATAACAGACAGCGTCTGGTGCGTTCATCATCTTGCGTTAGTGAAGAAATGGACTCTAACCCTAAATGAGCAAAAGCCATATTACAAATATCAATTTTTAATGACATTTTAATCTCCAATTTTAATTTATATTAAAAAATAAAGTTTTTTCATATTTAACATAAAATCAAAAAATCATTTCTATTTTTATTAATTATTATTTTTTATATATTTATAAAATTAAATATGTTTTTAATAAATACAAAAAACACAAAATCGCCACTTTTCACAACATCAAAATTCAATATTAAATTTGAAAATTATTAAATTTTAATGATTTTCAAAATTACATGTATTTTTTTATCAAAAGATATATTTAGTTTTTTAGTGCTGAAAAGTTATCAAATCATTCTTTTGTTAGGCAGCAGAATTACCTCTTTCTTAAGAAAAAAATAAAGATGTTTTGATAGAAACAGTGCGTTTTTTCAACTTTTTCAGACTCTTTGAAGCTTTTTTAGTCTATTTTTCGCCATTTTTGGCCTTTACAGCGCTTTTTCTCTTGTCCCTAAGGGTTTATTTACAGAAAAATAAAATAAAAAGCCCCAAAAGCAAACAAGAAAGCTGCGTGGGAAAGACTTGGCAAAAAGAATGTTTTGGAAAAACGCATTATATCTAAATATGGCAAAAAACTGTTTTGGGAGATGATGCTTTCCAAAAAATCGTTTTGGAAAATGGGGCGCGGCATTATTACGCGCCCCACTGTATTTTACCGGCCGGCCTCATCCGTAATAAACAATGAGATTTTCCCCGCCGAAGCCGTACCGGTTACCGTATAATATCCGCGGATATAACGCAAGGTTCCGCTGGGCAAAGGCATTTTCAACAATGCGCGGCCCGTTTTCAAATCCTCCAAACCAAAAGATACCGATGCCAATTCCTCACTGGAGGCAAATGTATCATCATCGGAGGTTTGCAAACTGATTTTCAGTCCGCTCAAACCGGCAAACTCTTCGTCGGCCAGCGCCACCACTGTAGCATGGCGCGCATCACCCGCCGCCGTTTGATCAATTATGTATTCTGACGCGGCGGAAACCGTTACGCTTTGTTTATCCGACAGCATCAATGTAGAATCTATTAACATATTTTCTCCTTCTTTTCACAGGAATACTGCTTCCTAAACGGGGTCTGCCTTCTTCAGACCCCGTTATATCCCGTCTTAGGCGATTTCAGACATATTAAGACACGACGTCTTCCGTATCCGTAATCGCGTCACAAATATGCACGGGAATTTCATTAAACGTCATTAACGGGCGAGACGTTACCTGATCCGGCGTATATTGGACGTTTTGTTTATTGCTGGTCAGTTTGCGCAAAGCGGCTTTGACGGTGCGGTTCATATACCAGAACGGTTTGCCCAGATTTAGGCTTTGGATGCGTTCTTCCAGTTCACACATATGGTCAATGAGGCCGGCTGGAACATTTTTTACGTCAATATTGCAAATGCGTCCCGCATAGCGCCAATCCTGCACAGCCAAACCCAGCTTCCATTCAAAATATTCTTTATAAGCCGGATATTCATTGCCATCGGCGTCCGTATGGTTGACCAACCCGTGATCCACGCGTTGTATGCCAGCTTTGGAACCTTTTGGGAAAAAAGTAAACACTTTGTCCGTATCCCATACCACCAGATAAATGGAAGAATTCTGGCCGTCGGTTTCTCCTCCGGCGTCTATAACGTTTCGGGCGCTTTCCGCTTCGCTCAGCGTATTGTAACGCGCGGCCAATCCCGTAAAACGTTCCGGCGTCTCTCCGGCATTGCCGTAAATCAAATTGCGCGCCATGGTGTTGGACATACCCGCAATAATGGCTTTGCTCTGTCCGGTACGCACTGCCTGCAAATTGCCTCCTTTTTCCGCAATCAGCTTGTCCACCACGCTGTAAGCCGATAAGGTGCCGTAACTTTCCACCACCACTTTTGTAGTTGCTTTAGCCGGTTCTATACCCTGATAAGCACGGCGCCACGTTCCCTCGGGGATACCCGTGCGCACGGCATATTCGTGGCCGCTATCCAGATTGCTTTCCACGACCATAGCATCACCGATGATGTCATTGGATTTGCTTAACACTTCGGCTATAGCCAGCTCTTGTCCGGACTCGTCAAATTGTTTGGCGTAGTCCAACAAGTTGTAATATTTGTCTGCAATAATTGCCATAAAGCTCCTCTTTATTTTTGTTTATTGGAAAAGCGTTTATTGCGCTTTTCCATACAACGCTTCGGAAAAGGTTTTGTCCGCCGAAGCGCGTATTTGCCCCGATACGGATTGATCTTCTCCGATTTGTTTGCTGATTTCATGAAACGTCTTTACCAACACAGGATGATTCCCCAATCCCGTAGCGTCTAACAGCGCCCTCAGTTCCTCTCCGCCAAAACGCTGCACCGCCCCCAACGCACGCGCCAATTCCCGCTCATAAGCGGGACCAAACATGTCCCGCGTTTCTTTTTTCCAGCGTTCTAAAATTTGCGTGCGTCCGTCCTGAGCGCGGCGGCGGCCGCCGTCTGCGGTTTGAGCTTCCCACTGTACCAGTTGTTTTACCGCTTCGCCAGACAGCTGCAAAGAAGTGGCCAGCTTCTTAAATTCGGCAAAAGCTTCTTCCTGCCCCCGTAAGTTTGGCGGCAGTTGAATATCCGCATACGGCCCATCGGGCAAAGCCGCTTCTTTTTCATTCTTTGGCCTATCGTCGGCGGTTGCGTCCGCCCCGCTGGGCCGGCCGTTTAATTCTTCAGCCCTAAAATCCGTCTGCGCCGTTTGCGGCGTCTCTTGTAAAGATTCAGACATTGTGCATTTCCTCGCTTTCTCTGTTGATTTCGTTCTGCTGCGACGTCAGTTCCGATACATATTCCGCCCTCATCTGCGCCAAGACAAACGGCGAAATTTGCATAATTTGTTCTTTCAAAAAAACCCCTATGCTTCGCTGCCCGCAATGAAAAGCCGTCGCATACGGATCGGCGGGCACAAAGCCGTGTCCGTCCACTTGCGTCGCCTGCAGTAGCCGCCACAAAAGCCTGCGCCCCTGCGGCAGTTTGAGTATGGCAGCCAAATCGGCCTCATGTCTCTTTTCCAAATTTCTTTTTCCCATAAAATTTTTCTCCGTTTTTACGGGGGAAAACGTCCGGAGCGTCTTCCCCCGACGCGTGCGGGCGTACGTTAATTTTAGACTCTCCCGCATCACGCTTTGAATAAGCCTGTCCGGCGCTGCCGTCCGTTATTTAGAAGACGGCTGCGCCAACTGCGCCGCCAATTGTGTGCGTCTAAGACGTATTTGCGCGGCTTCTTGGTCGGAACGAATCAAATTGGGCGCCACGCCCAGCATATCCAATCCTTCTTCCAACGCGGCGTCAAAATTCACTTTATCCAACACTTCCGCATTTCCCTGCGCCAAACTGCCTGCAAAAGCCACCGCCTGCTGCAAAGCCGCCATACCGCTCTGTTTTTGTGCTTGCGCAATCATGGAGACATAACGCACTTTCAGCTCTCCGCCCTGTATTTGCGGCGGGGGCAGAGGCACGACGCCTCGGCGGTACATGAGCGCAAAAGTTCTCTCTATTAAAGGGTCCAACAGTTCATTTTTCAAGCGTTCCAACACCGGCCCCAACACCAACATTTTTTCTTGGTGCCGCTCCGCCACTTCCGTCGCGGTCATATGGGTAAAATTCTGAGAACTGAGCATTAAAAACACATCGGCAAAAAACTGTCCCCGAATGGTTTGTTTCACGCGTTCCATGCTGTTTTCCAAAGCCGCCAAATCCACAGGCACCTGATAGGCCGGCTTGACGGCGGCATCTCCGCCGCTGCCGCTGTAGCGCGTCAGTCCCCCGGGCAGCAAATTCACCTCGCCCTGCACATTGGCCGACACCTGCATGGGAGGATTGGTGTTTTTATCCAAAGCCACCAGTTTGCTCTTTTGCATTTTTTGCAGCATTTTCACATCACCAAGAGCTTTCCAACCCGGCCCTCGGCCATATATGTCGGAAGAATTTTTCACTTCCCAGCGCGCGGCTATAACGGGAAATTCACGGTATCCCGACCGACGCAAAATTTCTCCGCGCGCACTCATATAGACGGACGCATACGGCATATGCATAAAATCGGCTTTGCGTTCATCATATTGTTTGTTGGGCAAGATGACGTGCAGTACTTTGAACCAACCGCCGCGCTTTTCTTCCGCCGCACGCCGAATTTGCAACGGCAGATTTTCTTTGCCAAACTTTTCGGCCATTTGAACGGGCGTCATCCAGAACTCCCGTCCGAAAGAATTTACGTTGCCTTTATCGTCGCAGTCCAACACATATTCCCCCGCTGTAAACAAACGGCAGGAAATCACGCGGTCAAAATCTTCTTCCAATAAAAACGCCGCCGTACCAAACACGGCAATTTCTTGATAAAACCCGTGCAGAACATGGTATAAATTGGAACGAGAGAACACTTCTTCCATCCGCCGGCGTACTTCATGCGTCCATGCGCGCACCGCACCGTCTTTCATCAGCTCAGTCTGCGGCAGAGCCAATTCAAACCAGTTTCGGCTGGGGCTTGTCAGGCCGCTCATCATGCCCGCGCTGAGAATTTCCACCGCCAACAACGGGTCTGAATCTATCAATGCACGGTGATCTATTTTGCGCCCGTCGGAAGGTTTGTCTCCGTCAAAAAAACCGCGCGTAGGAGCTATATATTTCGCCAGCTCTTTCCATGCGCTCTGCCAACTCTGCGCTTGGGTTTTCATGTCTTCATAACGGGTAAGAAAATACCCCGCGTTTTGACTCTGTATCGTATTCATAACTCACCTGTTAGTTTATATATACGGCTTATCATTCAAAACAAAATTTATTAGGATATAGAAAAGGTTTTAAGGAGGCCATTTATGGGCGGTATGATTTTAATTTTGATATTTGCGGTTCTGGTGGGATTTCCGGGGTTTTATATTATTACGCGAAAAGTATTTAAGGGCGGCAGCCGCAAAAACGCTTGGTGGCTTTCTGCGGGAGTTACACTGCTGTTTGTAGGACTTTTGGCCGTGCTGATGACGGGCGTATAAACACAAATAAACAACTTGAAAAAGATTAAGGGGACCTCTGGGAGCCGCTTTTAAGCAATTATAGCATTTTTTGTTAGTTTTGTCAATATTTTTGTTAGCAATTTTATTTTTTTCTTCTAAAAATATTTCATTTATTATTTAATTCGCATATAACATGTTAGCGTTTTTACTTTTATTCCGTTCCAATTTCTTATAGTACGTCATATTCCGAACGCCCGAACTCGCCTCCGCCCGCATGTCTGCGTACGGGCATTGCAAACGTCAAAGCCAACGCATCCGCCAAATCAGGGCTTCGGCCCGTACGGGCTTTTAGTTCTTCCTTACTTTCCAATTTCATTCGTCCCGCGGCGTCAAAACCATATCGCACACCGCACAAATCCGCTTTTAGTTCGCCCGAAGACGGCAAGGCCCCGCCGGCTTGCAGCCACAGTAACATCTCGCCCCACATTTCCGCCCGTTTATTGGCGTATTGCGCCGTTTTCATCGCGGAGGAGCCGAAACTTATTTCCGTTACATGAAAACCTAATTGCCGCAAACGGTCAATCACTCCTCCGCCGCAGCCGGCGTCTATAAAAACTGCGTCCGGACGGAAAGATTCTATGGTGCGCGCCGTATGGGAAGCCAAGGACATGTTATCCATTTTATGCCATACGTACGGCGCAAAAGCCTGCTGCCCCTGTCGGCAAAAAATGACGCTGCGGTCCGCACCAAAACGCGCCGGATCCACGCCAATAATTCTAGGCGCATGCGCTACCTCCGAAGCTCCGTAGCGGCGCATACACGCTTCAGAAACCAACGAAGAGGCAATCAGCACATCTTCGGCGTCTGCCGTAAAATCACACAAATATTCCTGTCTAAATAAACGCTGGGGCGTACGGCGCCGTATTTCTTCCAGTTCGTCGGGAGAAATTACCCCCGTTTCATCGGCGGAGAACAAGCCGCTCCACCATTGTCCGTCTCCCCCCGCCTGCGCTTTTTGCGCATATTGATACAGCTCATAAAATTGATTTTGTCCTTTGGGCGTCCCTGTAAACAAAACCCATCCATTGCGAGAAAGCAACATAGGACGCACAATCTCATCAAACACATCCGGTTTTATTTGCGCATATTCATCCAAAACAACGCCGTCGGCATATGTACCGCGCAAAGCGTCCGGATTATCAGCTCCCAGCAGCCATATTTTGGCTCCGTTAGGCAAACGCACACATAGTTCCGTTTCGGAAAGTTTCACCTCAGGCAGCGGACTGCAAAAACGTTTTACATAGTCCCATGCGATCAATTTGGTCTGCTTCAAAAAAGGCGCAATATAAAAATAACGTGGAGAAGGACGTTTGTTAAGTAAGGCCTGCTTGAGCAAATGATTTACGGCACAGACGGTTTTGCCCATCTGCCGGTGGGTGACCAATACGCAAAAACGGTGCGTCTGCAAAGCCTCATGAATCACATTTTGCGGGTAACGCGGTTTATAAGGAATAATGACGGTGCGGGAATATTGTTTCATTCTTTCTCCCAACGGACCACCAAAGGAGCTTGCGGGGTTTTTACTTCGTCTTTTCCGTCGCTCCAACCCAAAATGTTCTTGGCCGTAAATACGGCAAATGAAGACGAATAATTGCCGCGCAAGCTGTTTTGGATTAATATATCTCCCTGCAAATCACGCGCTTTTTTGGCCGCTTCGGCAAACTCGGCGTGTTCTTCTTCCCAAGCCAGCAGCGTGCTTTGCGTAACGCCCAAAATGCGCGCAAATGCGGCAAAAGTGGGCAGCTCCGAAGCGGTCTCCACCAAAGAAACAGAACCGTCTTTTTTTTGCACCTCCGTTATTTTGAAAGGAGGAACGTCAAAAAAGGCCAAAAGCCGCGCGCAAAATTCCGGCCGGTACGGAACCGTATTTTTTATGCGACGTCGCGTTTTAGTGGGCGTTTTGCGCGGCCGACCGTGTTTCACGGCAGAGGACGGTGTTTGTTCCGCCGGCATAGAAACATCCGCGCCGACGGACTGTATAGATTTTGAAGTCAAGGAAGCTCCATGCTCAAGCCGCACTCCGCAAAGAGGGGCCTGATAAAGCAAATAGAAGAAAATAAGGACAAAAAAATACAAACAGAAGATTGTTTGTACTTTTATATTATAGCAAATTTTATCATTTTTGTCAAATAAAATTTCAAAACGTTGCTCAAAAAATGTTTCAGATTCCCCGTTCACACTAAAAATATTTGAAAAAAACAGTATAAAAAAGGACATTTCCTTGGCCAAAGAAAAAACTTGTATACAAAAGGATTTTCCCTCGCACGCAAAAAGCGAGGGAAAAGAAAAGAAGACAAAAAGGAAAAAACGTCAGCGGGCGTTGTCGGCCCAGCGCCAAAAAGCGTCTTCAAAGCTGGCTATGGAATTGTAGCGATAGGCACGGCTCAAAGCTTGTTCCACCGGATAGGGTCTATAGATCGGCCGGCCGTCTGCATCACGCGCAGGGAAACCGGTGCGAGAATCACGCACTTGTTCTCCCTGAGCGATCAACCGCGTAAACTGTTCAAATTGCATGCGGTTGGAAGGAGACATTCCGCCGGAAGGATTCAGCAAAAAGCGTACCATGGTATAAGCCTGAAAATACCAATCCTGCGTTTTATCCCGTCCCTCCATGGAAGCCAAAGATCCATTTTGCATAAAATCATCAAACGGCATAAAATACAGAACGGGTCCGCCGCCTTGTCTGCCCGAAGTAAAAGAACGGGCGCCGCCGAACATATTGCTGGAGGAAAAGTTTGCTAGTTGCGTTTCTTTGCTGCGCTGAAAATTCAGCGTCCTAAAATCATTGGCCCACGGCCCGCCGCGGCGGCCGCTGTAAGCTTGGTCTTCCATATATACGGCCAGTCCCTCATCCAGCCATTCGGGCGTCATTAAACGCCCCGTATGGTGGCTGTCAAAATATTTCTGCGTAAAAATATGTACCAGTTCATGCGTAAATACTTCTTTCAGTTCTTGCTGTTTGCCCGGCTCATCATACACGACGATTTCTCCTCTGGTCGGGTAAGCCAGCGCACGCGTCCACGCTTTGGCGTTGGGTTCATGCTTCAGATAACTGTTATGGTCTTGATAAACAAATACGCGCACTTTGTCCGACATCATCCACGGAATATTGCGGCGCAGCGTAGAATAAGCCGATTCAAAAATCATACCCATGTTGGAAGAGCCTATCCCGTTGTCGCGTTTTTGCGTATAAATAGTAAAATGCGTTGTATTGGAGCGCTGCCATTGCACGTTCGGGCGGAAATCCTCCGGATGAAACGGTCCTCGCTCAACGGAAGGAACGCTTTGCGCCGTTTCAGAGGCGGAAGGAGGAATAAAACGGCCGGAAGACATCATATCCCGCGTTTGTTGCAGCATACGCGCGGCATAATCCAATTCTTCCTGAGCGATAGCGTCTTGTGAAGCTTGCTCCATATCCGCGGCCGTACCGGCCGCCGGAGGAACGGTTAATTCATTTTCCGCCGCTGTTTGCAGGGAAGATGAAACCGTGGCCGTAGAAACATTTTTAGGCAGCGACGCAGACGCGGAAGAAGCAGCCGGCCGCGTTCGGCGCGGGCGGCGGACAGATGCGGCGGAAGAGGCCGAAACCGCCGAAGTACGCGGTGCAGAAACCGATGCGGCGGGGGCAGGTGCTTCAGCGGCGGAAACAGATGATTTTGCAGAGGTGCGCGGCAAAGAAACAGAAGCATCGGCAGGAACGGAGGCCGAAACTGCCTCCGCGGCAGAGGATTGCCGTTCTGAAGCAGCGGAACGCCCTGTCTGAGCGTCCGTCCGAGCCGGCTGGGCATTGGAAGACGGTGCGGCGGAAGACGCGGCAGGAGCGGCAGACACGCCGGCGGCCGAAGCCACATCGGAAGAACCTAAAGAGCGACGCAATAAATCAATACTGGAAGCGGGGGCCTGTGCCGCATCGGAGGCATCGTCCTGAGGATACGGCACCGCCTGTCCCCACACGATGGTGGCAGCATACCATGCAAAAAAAACAAAAAGCGATAATTTTTTCATAGGCCGCCCCTCCTTCCGCATTAGAGCGCATTACTACCCGACACTACCTCATATTCCAGCTGCCACATCGTGCCGCCATAGGAATTATGGACCCTGTTCCCTTTATTCGCGGGAACAAAACGTGCGCGCACCACATAGGGATAGTCGGCCGTGAACTGGCAGGTATATTCGCGTACAATATCGCCGCTGGGGCAGACGTCTGGATTGGTGTTGGTGCCTTTGCAATACATATAAGGTCCGTTGGTATCTCCCACCAAATCACGGCGGAAAGCCTCCGGCGTTTTTTTGGACCACAGCATATTCACTTCCGCCATACAGGCCTGTATCAGCACTTGGCTGGACACTATGCGCCGCGTACGGCGGGCGGACGTCGTGCGGGAAAGAGTGGCTCGCAAAATCATGGTAGCAATACCCGCTAAAATAATGGTTATCAGCAACACTTGCATTAAAGCGGCGCCTTTTCTGTTTCGTTTCATACGATTCCCCTTAATAGCCTATAGGCACGGCAAAAGTTTCGTCTATCACTTCATTGACCACCGGCACGGAGTTCAACTCCACAATAAGCTTTACCCGCAGCAAACTGCCCAAACGACTGATCGGGTCAATCCGAAAAAACGGCACCGGATAGCCAGTCCCCTCCGAAAGATATTTTACATTGTCCAATACCAGTTCGTTTTTCTGATAGGAAGAGCATCGGGGAAGAGAAGTAGTGGAAATTTTACGGTAAATTTTTCCGCCTCTTGTGGCGCCGGACGGAGAAATATTCTGCGTATCACTGCCGCAAACAAAACAATATGTTATATATACGGGAGTCGTCATAACCGGCATAGGCCACCCGCCGGAAACGCCGCTGATGACGGGCTGATTGTTTTTGTCAATATTCTGAATAACATCAAATAGGGCAGAACCATTTCCGGTAGCGCAGGGAGTAGTAATCGACCTTGTATTTACGGTAGTCGCATGAGCCAAATCGTTGCGCAAGGTACGCACAAACGAAGACAAATTATTGCGCAATATGATTTTGCTGCGGCCCACGCCGGACTCCCGCGCCGCCGCACGCGTAAGCGCGGCCAAAGCCACGGATATAAGCCCCACAATCATAACCGCCAACAAAACTTCCGTCAATGTAAAACCGCGTTTATGTGCGGTAAAATGAAAAATATTTTTTTTCATAAAGTAAACCCATTGCATGTAATATCAAAACGCAGTACATAGGCATTCTGTCCGCCGACATCTGCTCCTATATAACTTCCGGTGGCGCTTTTCTTTTGCAATCTGTCCACATTGCGCAAATTGGTTGCCTCTCCCAATAAACCGCCATCTAAATTAAAGACATAATAAACAAAAGAAGAATTATGCCTATCACAGATAGGCGGCAGCAAACAGGAAATATTATGAGATTTATTCGTGGCAAACGGATCATCGTCCGGATAGTCGGTAGGACATAATCCCTTGTCCAAATCCTCCGCCAGATCGGAGACATCGTCCAGATCCATATTTTTCGGCAACACATACATCTGCATACGCTGGTATGCATTTTCCACGGCCAAGGCCATTTCTTCGCGAATATCCGGCTGAGAGGACGTACGCGAGGAAGACAGCAGCACCGCAAACGTACCGGTAGCCACCAAGGCCAAAAGCGACAATGCAATTAAGCCCTCCAAAATTGTTACGCCTTTTTTACTTTTTAAGAATTTCCGCATAGCTTCCTCTTATTCGGCCGTATCCTGCACTTCCATATCTGAGCCAATGTACATCATGTAGTTGCCGCTGGTGTATTTCTTTCCGGCATTGTTCCCAACGCCTACAGCTGACGAATATATGCGCCTGCCGTTTACTGTTATTTGACAGTTCATGCCCGACACATTGCCTGAAAACGGACAAACATGAAAAGCGTACGGCAAACCGTCAAAATCACGCCAGTCCAGATAACCGCAGGCAAACAGCTGTTCCGGTCCAGCGTTGAGATACTGCCCGGGAATGCCGCTGGAAGGAATATTATGGCACTGGCTATTGGCCATGCTTTTCGCACTGGAACCTTGAAATATACCCGACACCGCCGATCCTTTGCTAAGCTGATAAAAAGACCTCTGCGCCTCCGCCAGTTTTTTAAGAGCCGTTTTGGCACGCGCATTATAGATGTCATAACGCACATTGCGCAGAGCCGGTACGGCAAAACTGACTATCAGCGCAATGACCAGCACCACAAACAGCATTTCCATTAACGTAAAGCCTTTTTTCATAATTTTTCCTTTACGGGTTTTCTATGCCGCCGGAACGGCGATATACGCAATACCTGTAGCTTTTGTATGACGTCGGCACTTTGGCGGAAGGTTTTACCGATACACAGGCCAACGGCGCACCGTTGTGATTGGGACATTCCGACGTAGATTTCATACTGTTACAAGTATAATAGGTAAAGTATGCATTTGTCCAATCTTTATTTTCCAAATATCCGCAGGGAATTAAAATACTGTTGGGATCATAGGTTTTGGCAAAACCTCTCAAATTGGACAACGGGCAGTTGGAAGAATTGGAATTCTGTATCGGACCCGTCAAAAAAGCCACCCCGTTAAAGTCCATTTGCGCACGCTGTACCGCCGACGCCAGCAAATCCACATTGGCTTTGGCCTGCGTCCAGCGCGTTTCGGCCACGCTGTTGCGGTACGATGTGGTGGCGAATATGGCCAAAATGCCTATAATCGTAGCCGCCACCAAAAGCTCCACCAAAGTAAATCCTTTTTTATTTCCGTTAAATTTTGCCATACCGTCCTCTTTACTGCGCTTTCGGAATATGTAAATTACCAGCCATATCTATGCCGGCGCATTGATATTCTGCAGGAGTGGAAGCGGCCGCCTCCATACAAGCCACCATACCGGAACCGCAAGTTCTGCATGAATAAGTTCCTTGAAAACTAATAGAAAAGATATAACCTTGATAAGTTCCTCCAGAAGCATCAAACGGAATTTCATTCAAATAGCGGTTGCAAAACAAAAACAGTATAGGGTTTTCTCTGGGGTCTGACACGCACGAACCCGTCGCCAAAAGATTGGAGGAGATGGTACTGTTAAAAACCACCGTAGGAAAGTCTTCATGCACCATGCGGGCGGCATTGCCGATATCGGTCAAAACGCCGGTAGCCGCCATAAAACGGGTGCGCATTTGCGCTTTTCTATAGGCGGGAACGGCAAACGTCGTAACCAACACCGCTATGACCACGACAATCAGCACTTCCAACAGCGTAAAACCGCGTTTGGACACAAGAAAAAATGCAGGACAAAACCGTTTCATGTCCGCCCCCTTATTGGCCGCCGATCTGAGACAATTTGAAAATCGGCAGGAAGATAGACGCCACGATAATACCAATCAGTACACCGACGCCGACCACCAAAATCGGGTCAATGACGGCGGAAAAGCGGGCGATAAACTGATCCACGTTATCCGAATAAAACTTAGACAGCGTGCCAATAATGCTGGGCAATTTACCAGATTCTTCACCCATCAGCATCATCTCCGTCATCAGCCCGGGAAATACGCCGGCAGCGCGGAAAGAATCGGATATGGACCGGCCAGCGGCAACGTCCGCTTTGGCCACACGCAAAGCGTTTTGAATAATCACGTTGGTATTAAACGATTCTTCCAAAACAGCTATGGCGTTCAAAATCGTTACACCGCTGCGCAGCAATGTAGATAAAGTCGTCAACATGCGCGAATAATAAATATTGCGCAAGAAGTTGCCAAACAACGGAATAGAAAGCAAAAACGAATGCCAGCGCTTTTTCCCTTCCGGAGTTTTGGTATAAAAACGAAACGCCAAAAACAGCACAATCAGCCCCACAATCAGCAAAATCCCGTGGCTGACAAAAAAGTCCGATATCGCCAAGACGACTACCGTTATCATGGGCAAATCAATGTTAAAGTCCTTAAAAATCTGAGCAAAAGTAGGCACAATGCCCAGCACAAAGTAAATCAATACGCCCACGGACGCCACCATCAAAATAGCGGGATAGGTAATAGCCGTAATGATTTTGCTTTTCATGCCTTCCTGCATTTTAATATATGCGGCTATTTGGCCCAGCGTTTCAGCAAGCTGACCGCCCACTTCGCCCGCCTGCACCAGTGAAAGCCAAATATTGTCAAATGTTTTGGGATGGCGGGCCAAGGCGGAATGCAGCGAATTACCGCCCGCAATGTCTTTGGCCACTTGGTTCAGCACCACGCCCAGACGCGGATCGGAAGAATATTCGCTCAGCAGCGCAATGGCGCGCACCAACGGCACACCGCCGGCAATCAGCGTAGAGAGCTGCTCAGCAAAGAAAGCCAGCACATGCCCGGGGACTTTGCCGCCCACTTTTTTGGGTCCCGCCGTTTTGCCAAACAATGTACCGCCAGACCCTTCACGCACTTCCAAGATGATAAACCCTTTGTTTTGAAGGGCAAAAATAACGCGTTCGCGGCTTTCGGCGTTAATGCTGCCTTTGATGGTTTTGCCTGAACCGTCTTTCACAACATAACTATATTTTTGCATAAAACCCCTTTTTATTCTTCGGTCGTAATATTCAATATTTCATCTACGGTGGTCAAACCTTTTACCACTTTGCGCCAACCATTGCCGCGCAAATTTAACGCGCCGCTGCGGTTCATGGCTTTGCGCATTTCAATCAAATCCTGCGATTTATAAATAATGTTGCGCAATTCTTCATTAACGCGGTATACTTCATAAATGGCGCGACGGCCTAAATAACCCGTCCCCACGCATTTAGGGCAGCCCACCGCTTTATAAAACGTCCACGAATTAACCTCACGGGGATTGAAACGCCCTTCATTAATGATTTTGGCGACAGTCGCCGGATCTGGCTGGTAGGGCGCTTTACAATACGGGCACAATATACGCACCAAACGCTGGGCGGCCACCAACGCCAAAGAGCTGGAAAGCAAAAATGGTTCCATGCCCATATCAATCAAACGGGGAATGGCGCCTAAAGCGTCGTTGGTGTGCAAAGTGGAAAGCACCAAGTGACCCGTTAAAGCGGCTTTTAAGCAAGCTTCGGCGGTTTCGCTGTCGCGCACCTCCCCCACCAGAATCACGTCCGGATCCTGACGCAAGAACGAACGGAGACCGGCCGCAAACGTCAAGCCTATCTGCGGTTTGACCTGTACTTGGCTGATACCGGCCAGCTTATATTCCACGGGGTCTTCTAACGTCATAAAGTTCAGCTCCGGCGTACGAATAGTGGTCAAAACGGCGTTCAGCGTCGTGGATTTACCGGATCCTGTGGGACCGGTCAAGAAAATTAAACCGTGCGGTAAATTGGCCGCTTCCAGAAACGCCTTTTTTTGCTCCGGTTCAAACCCCAATTTGTCCACGTTCATTTCACCGGTTCCGCGGTCCAAAATACGAAGCACAAGCTTTTCACCGTACACAGCGGGACATACGGAAACGCGGACTTCAATGGTGCGGTTCTGATATTTAATACTGAAACTGCCGTCCTGCGGCAAACGCTTTTCGGCAATATCCAATTTAGACAAAATTTTAATACGTGAAATAATGGCCGCCACGGAATCTTTATTCGGCGGAGTGCGTTCATACAAAGAACCGTCAATGCGAAAACGCAAACTCACACGTTCGTCAAACATTTCCAAGTGAATATCCGAAGTGCGTTCCGAAATGGCCTGTTTCAAAATGGCGTTAACCAGTTTAATATACTGGGAGCTGTTGGCTGAAGACTTGTCCAAATCCAAACTGCCGCCCTCAATCTGAACGTCTTCATCCGTAGCGGTAGAAGCAGCTTCTTTGGCGGCGCCGGTTTCCCGCACGACTTCATCCAACAAATTCTTATGTCCGTAAAAAGTATCCACCGCCGCCAAAATTTGACTCTTGCTGGCAATGAACACCTGCACTTCTTTTCCGGCCATCATACGTATATTGTCTATTAAAAACAGGTTGGAGGGATCATACAGCGCCACCGCCAATTCATCGTCTTCAATAAACAATGGAATAACCAAATTCTCGCGCGCGAATTTTTCCGGAATCAGCTTTTGCAAATCCTGTTCGCGCTCCGGCATTAAAATACCGTTTTCTTTAGAGGCGTAAGGGAGAGAAAAATGTTTGGCCATGGCGGAAGTTACCTGTTCTTCCGTAGCAAACCCGAACAAAACAATTGCGTCCGCCAGCGTGGTATTATTTTGGCGCGCGTACAGCTCGGAACGTTTGATTTGTTCCGGAGACAGCGTGCCTTGTTCAATTAAAATTTCACTTAACTCTTTCGCCATTTTGCTTTCCTTTACACCCTAGCTGGGAAACTTCCCTTTTTTACCGCTTGCCCCCTTTTCTCTAAAAAGGGGGCAAGCAAAATTCATTTCTGCAACGCCCTTTTTTACTCCGCCAAAATGGTGGGCGTGATGAAAATAACCAAGTCCGTCGTCGTCTTGGAAGTAGTGCGGCTGGTAAACAGCCAACCCAATATAGGAATATCTCCCAAGAGCGGCACTTTGCGGGTTTGATCCGTCTCACGAGAAGTCAGCAAACCGCCGATAACCACCGTCTGGCCGTTTTTCACGCGTACCAACGTAGACGCGGCGCGCGTAGTGGTATCCATGGTGTCTTCAAAGCCGGAGCTGACCACATCGGAATAAGAGGGCTGTACATACAACGTAACATAGCCTTCACGGTTTACCTGCGGGGTAACCTGCAAAGTTAAACCTACGCGTTTTCTTTCCGCACCGGACACGGTCAGGGTATTGTCCCCGCCGCCGGACTGAGACTGCGTATAACCCACCGTCGCATCCGTTGAGGTCGTAATGGTGGCGGTTTTGTTATTGAGCGTTACGACTTTCGGTTTACCCAAGTATTTGGCTTCACCGCGGGTTAACAAACTGCGCAGCACAATCTTAAAGGCCGTAAAATCCAACAGGCCGCCTTCCGTCTCTCCTTCGCTGTCCGAAGAAGAAGAGGATGAGGAGGAACCGCTGCCGGTTTCGCCGCCGTTTAAGTCGTCATTGCTGGGGAAAATCCAATCCCAGCCGGACAATTTTGTCGTGCCGTCGGAAGCATAACCGCGCATGTATTCGGAAGTAACCTCACGGCTGGGGCCGGTAAACGACACCAACGTGCCGTCCGAACCGCCGTATTCAAATCCCAAAGACAAACCGCTGGTTTTGGAGACTTCCACAATCTGCGCTTCAATCAAAATCTGGGGTGGTTTAATATCCAGCTCGGCCAAAATGTTCTCAATCTGCGGGAAAACCTCAGGCACATCGGTAACAATCAGCTTATTGGTGCGGGGGTCAACCGCAATGCGCCCCACATCGGAAAGCATGCTTTGCACAATGCCGATAATTTCCGCCGTGCCGGAGTAGGCGTCTCCGCCGGAAGTGGAACCCACGGAGGTAGAAGAGCTGTATCCGCTGTCATAAGAAGAACCGCCAAGGCTTGATCCGGTCGTGGATACATCCTGCGGCATGATATTGCTCAATTCGCTTGAAGGCGAACCGATGGCCTGCAGGGAAATATAGCTCAGCGTATATATTTTGGTAATCGTATCCGGCGCATCGTTGGAGCGTTTGGTTACCACATAACTGTCGCTCTTGCCAATGCGCTGATAGGTTAAACCATGTACGCGAAGCAAAGTATCCAACGCTTCCCGAACGGACACCCTGCTCAGAGAGGCCGTTACTTTTTTGTTGGCGAATTCTTCGCTCATGATAAAGTTGATGCCAGCTTGCGTGGTAATACTGTTAAGAAAAGCAGATATAGGCACATTAGCCACGCGTATGGACACTTTGCGGTCCAACGGGGAAGACACCTCCGCTTCCTTATACAGTTCCGGCTCTCCGGACAACTTTACGGTTTCCTCAGCCGTAATGGTGGTAGCTTCCGCCACGGCGTTCTGCGCAAACACAGAAACCGACGGCGCGGCCGCCATCAATAAAGCCAGAAAAACTCCTAACCGATTTTTCATCTATCCTCCTGTGTGTAAACAACAAATGATTTACTACCTCAAGTCTACGTGTTTTATAAACCGTTGGCCTTTATACGTGAACACAACCGAGTCCGAACGCACTTCCACAATGCGTGCGCCCAGAATCGTCTGGCCCACGGAATAAATCTTATTTCCGATAAACACTTCCTGCCCAATAATACCGCTGACGCGGATTTTCCCGCGCACTTCACGGGACGGATCGCGCAAGCGCTCCAGTTCCAGCTGACGTTTCCGCTCCAGCTCGGCCAAGCGGCGTCTTTCTTCTTCCAACTTGCGCTGGCGTTCCGCTTCCAAGGCACGCAAACGCTCCGCTTCACGGTGCGCCAACAACAGCGTATCGTCCGGAGACAATGTCGGATCGCGGTCCGTGGGCGGGTTATATTGCACCAACTGCGTCTCTGCCGCTGCAGCTGCGGCGGCGGGAGTCTCTTGCGGCTGTGTTTTCGCTTCGGAAGAAGCATTCTGCGGAGCAAGCTCCGCATGGGCGTCGTGCGGTTGAACGGCGGGAGCCTCCGCCCCTGTTTGGACGGCGGACGGTTCCGGCGCGGCATTTTCAGCAGACGGCGTTACGGAAGGAGGCGTTACGCTTTCTACGGCAATCACTTCCGTATTCACTTGCGAAGCCGCATCCGTTTGAGCGGGAACAGCCGGCCTCGGAGCCGGCTCCTGCTCCTGCGCTATTATTTCTTCTTCCACCGCAACGGGTTCTTCCTGTTCGGCGGGCAAATTCAAATCCGGCACTTGCGGCGCCACCTGCGCATGTACCTGCAGCGGCTGGAAAGAAACCCCCAATAATACAAACATTAACAAGAGCCTGAGCATCATTTCTTCCCTCCCGACGCTTCTTTAAACATCTTAGCGGCTATTTTCTCCCTCGGGAAAATGGTATTCATGCGGATGGTAATGTCGTTGTTGCCTAAACTATCCGCTTTCTTTTTCAAAGTAAATTCGGAAATGCGCAAATATTCTTTTTTATTTTCAATATTGGCCATCAAACGTCCGAAATCACCATACGAAGAGACAAACGATACGGGCAGGCGCACCACCGTATATCCGGAATTGGAAGAATCTTCCGATTGTTCCGAATCCAAAGACGGCGTAATGGAGGAAGTGCGGAACACTTCCATAATTTGGCGCAGAAGCCATTCGTTTTTCTCGCTCACGTCAGGAAAACGCGGTTCCAAATCCAGCAATTTTGCCTTTTCGGACAAATATTCCTGTTCATTGGTAAACTGCGCCTCTATGGCGTCAATTTGCCCGTGGATATTCGCCGATTTTTCCTGCATGACGCCATTCAAATAGCGATACAGCAGAAAAACAGCAATAATGGTAACAAACTGTTTGAGGAACAATTTATAATTGCCCTCCTCCATCACCATTTTTATATCGTTAAACCCTTTTTTCAAAGGCTCCACAAATTTATTGGGTATTTTTATAGGAGTCGTCATCTTGTGTTTCCTCCCCCTTTGCCGCAGGTAAACGTAAACGAGGTTTGAAGCCCGCTGTTTGCGTCATTGCGTTTCGCATCGCTTTGGGCGCCGGTGGCCACATCCCTGTAACGTATTTCCGCCGAGGAACCGCACAAAGCCTTAATGGCAGGCTGCTGAATAATTTGGTCGTAAAACTGTTTTCCCACGATCAAATCCTGCTCCGGCCGTCCCGTTTTAATAAAACCTTCAAAGGTCAACGACCGCTCGTCTGCGCCTTTAGGCGGGAAACTTTCTTTATAAGACATAGAAGAAATCCACATCGTCTCCGGCATGACGGCTACCACATCCACCAAAAGCGGAGTAATCGTGTTTTTCTGCATGAAATTTCCCAGATTGGTATTTTGGGTGCGGATACTGTTCAAATTACTTTCTATCTGAGAAGCGGTCAGACCGTCAAAATCCGCGATAGGCGCTTTATTTGAATTCTTGGTGCGCTTGAGTTCGCGGCTGTCAGCCTGCACACCCAGCCAGCTCTTCCCCAGCAATAATAGGAAAAACACCACCACCACGGCGGTAATCTTCCAAAACATCAATCCGGCGTTGAACTCATAATCGCTTAAACGGTTGCGCTTGATAAAATCAACATCCGGACTCTTGCTGTCATAAAATTTCATGCTGGCGCCAATAGCCGCTATCTCTCCGGCGGATTTGGTTTCTATGCCGTAAACTTCACTCAAATTCCATTTACGCACCGGTTTTTTAGAATCAGCTTCCAAAAGCGGCGTCCAATTATCCGTATCACAGCCCATAATAACGGCTTCTTCAAACGGATCTTTTTCCAATTGTTTGGCTATAAATTCCGTATAATTGGTAATTTCCAGACGGCGGCGTTCCATGGGCAGAGAACCGGCTATTTCCACTTCACGCAGCAACACCGGCGCATTATGATTGGTAAATACAAAGCTGGCCAAATCCGTTCCGAAGAAAGAATAAATACGGCCGGTTTCGTCGACGGCTTCTTTATCACTGTCGCAAAAAGCGCGGCTCAAAGACAAGGCGGAAGGCTCTATAGCCACCGGATCCAGCCCCACACTGCGCAAAGCTTTTTCCAGACGCTCCACAATAACCTTAGGCGTCATGGCAAAAATTACGCCCAAGCGTTTTTGTTTTGTCGCCGCGGTTTCAAACTCATACACATAATAAGAATATAAAGACTTTTCAAAAGAAAAATGAATATACTTTCGGGCTTGCAGAGGAATGGCTTCTTTCCAATGCTTACGTTCAATCATCGTCGGTATGACAAAATGACGCAACAGAGAAAAAGAAGCCGACAAAGACACCACCGTCTGCTGATTGTTCCATTTTTTCTTGGCGGCCACTTTCGTCAAAGCATCCAGCCAATTATTCTCGGCAAAAAAACCTTCGTTCAGCTCCAAGGCTTTCAATTTACTCGGATCCACTTCCGAAATGGGTACGCGCAACAAAGACTCCAAAGCGATGCCTCCGTCTTTACGCGAACTCTGAGCAATATACATCTCATTCAGCCCGATATACAACCCCAAAGCATCGGGGTGGGCTTTCATATTTTTACCTATGAGCGTATCTGCAAGGTTTATGGACGTTTTCTTCATAAAAACAAATCCTTAATCAAGAGTCAAAATTTTACTGAGCGCCGTATTCCTCATAAGGCATATCATACGGATTGGTAACCCCTTGGGCAGACGGCTGGGTTCCTGTCGCCGGAGCCGCATAAGGATTGGCCGTGGCGGCCGCGGGAGCCGCATAGGGGTTGCTCACGCCCGCCGCGGGCTGCTGCGCGCCGTAAGCCGCATAAGGATCGGCCGTGCCGGCCGCGGGCTGCTGCGCGCCATAAGCCGCATAAGGATCGGACGCACCGGCCGCGGGAGCCGCAACGCCTGCAGAAGCGGAATCCGCCAAAGGATCAACCATTTCCGGTTCTGACGTTACGGGTGCTGATTTCATTATACGGGCCGGTTTATTCCATAAGCGGGCCGTTTTATAATCCAAATTTTTATCGGTTTCGGCAGAAACCTCTTTTTTATCGGCAGACAGGTTCTTGCACGCTACTTCAATTTGACGGCGTATAGTGCGTTTTCCGCCCAATACGTCTCTGGCCGTTAAGGCCAGCGTATACGTACCGCAAGCCAGCTCGGGGCCGATGATGCCTTTGCGTCCGTTCCACACAATTTGATGGTACACGGGAGAGAAACCTTCCAATTGGCGCACCACATAGTATCCGCCGTTAGCGGCGTGCTGCACCACTTGGAACAGCCAGTTGTCCAAAGGCTCTTCTGTTTCTATAACGGAGAAATCTACGGCAAACGCTTCTCCGGCAGAAGGATCAATTTTGTTGTTTACCGGCACGACGGCCATGCTCAGCATGGGCAGCTTCGTAACGGAAGAAGCCTGCGGCATGGAAGCGGGCAAAGCGGCGTCAAAATCAAACACAATGGATATACCGTCCAAATTGGCAAACTTGGCAGGAGGTTCTTGATCAAACAGCCCCATATTATAGCTGATTTTGCCAGACGACAAACCTTTGTGAACAAAGAAGGAATTCAAAGCCATCGCTTGGCGAATACCGGCCAGCGTAATATTATCGGTATAAGAACCCGGGGGCAAAATAATGTAGCCGGCGCCCTGCGTCAAAGCCATCAGGGTATACACTTCATCCAACAGAGGCAAAGCTTCGGGGCGGAATTTGTAACCGTTAAACAGAACGTCGCTGTCAATATCTATGGCATCGGGCAGATTATTGCGGAAATACAGGCGTACGCCGTCGGTTTGCTGTAATTTGGCGATAGCGGCCTGCTTCATGCTTTCCAATTTCTGACTGGTATAAATCTGGCGAGCTTTCAAAGCTGAAGGAGAAGTTAAATCGGTAAACGTGGAAGAAGAGGTTTCCTTTGTCTCTTCTGTTTTCTCTTCCACGGCAGAAGGAGCCTGCGCCTGCAAAGCCCGTTCGCGGGCTTGTTGCTCCAACAACTCCTGCTCTTGCAGCAGAGCCTCCAACTCGGCTTGTTCTTGCGCTTTCTGGGATTGCAGCTGCGCCTGCTGTGCAGCCAGCAGTTCGGCTTCTTCTTGGCTCTTCATAGCGGCAGCGTCTTGTTCGGCCGTATCAGTCAGGCCAACGGAGTCCAACTCTTCTTCAATAGGCGCGTTTTCAGCAGCAAGCTGCGCTTCCAGCACGGCGGGATCCTGCGAGGCTTCCAAACGCACCGGTTCTCCTTCGTTGAAATTTATATCCACTTCCACCGGATCCTGTATGCCGCCAATGCGGTTGTGAATCAAATTGATATATCGGTTGGCCTCGTCCACTTCCGCACGGGAACCATTGACCAACACGTCAATAAAATAATCCATGGCCTCATCGTCTCTATTTTCTTCATAGAGTTTAATGCCTTTTTGCAAGTCCTTGGAGGAATCGGACGCCGCAAACAAAGCGCCCTGTCCCGTCATCAAAGACACGGCCAGCAGCGCCGCCAAAAATCTAACGTTGATTGCATTGAATATTCTCATAGATTTGTTATTGCCCCTTTTGTTAATTGGCCCAACCTTTTACAGATAATTATAGCAATTTACATCTTTTTGTAAAGACTCTGCCGCGCGTTAATACAAGGTACGCGCGAAACCGCAGTCTCTATTCAAGCATAAAAAGCCCCTCTATGGCAAGCAAAAATTTACTTTTTTCCGTTTCCCGCGTTTTTTATTTTTCTTCCAGCTTTTTCAAGCGGTTTTCTGCTGTAGGATTGCCCGGATAATAGAACAAAGCGTTTTGCAAATATTTTTTGGCAGCGGCTTCGTCTTCGGCTTGCAGCAGCAGAGACGCCAAAGCCAGATTAGCCGACAAATTGTCCGGCTCCCGAGCCAATACTTTTTCCAGCAATTCCTTGGATTTTATGTCATTTCCCGTCAAAGAAAAATACCGCGCCAACACAATAAATCCGTTTGCGTCTTCGGGATATTGCGAGCAGTATTCTTCCAATTGACTGCGCAGACGGCGCAGCTGCGCACGCGGCGTACCGCGTAAATTCTGCACTTTGTCGTAATAGCCTTGCAATTGTTTGGCCTGCTGCAAGATATCAGGCTTTTCATCTTCCGCGCCATAAAGTTTGTCCAAGCGGCGGCGAAGGGATTTGTCCAACGTATCCACGGCCAGTGCGTCTTTATAAACCGTTTTGGCATATTCCGTTTCGGCGCGTTTGACGTGAATATCCCCCACCGCATGCCACAAACCGGCGTCATATCTAAACAACTTCAGTCCCTGTTCCAACAAGGCCAAAGTATCCGCATCCGCATAAATAATATCCTCTTTGGCCAAGGCCGCCAAAGTTTCATAAGCGCCCAGATTGAAAGGATCCAGCCTCAGCGTTTTACGAAGATACTGCACGGCTTTGGCGTGATCGTTTTTGCCAAGCGCGGCCAAAGCCGCGTGATAATACACTTGGTCATAATAAGCCGCGGCCGACAATGTTTTTTCATACGCCGCCAACGCTTCTTCATACTTTTGATGAGATAAAAGCATATTGCCTAGCACAAAACCCGCTTCCGTATTGGCGGGGTACAAATACAAAGCTTGCTGCAAATCCGTTTGTGCGGCGGAAGTATTTTTGCGCGCCAGCTGTTTTTGACCGCGGAAAGACAGATATTGGCTGGTCAATACGGCCGCCTGCCACAACACGACCAAAGCGCACCCTCCCAACAGCGCCAGTGCGGCGGTTTTGGTTACGGGGTTGGCCCGTATTTCCACACGGCTTTCTTCGCGTCCCACGCCGCTGACTTCCGCTCCCACCAGCCACCAAAACATAAAAGCCGGCACGACCGTATGCAGCGAAATATTGAGCATATTGTCCGTCAACATGGCCAAGATGCCGCAAAACAAAGCCTGCAAAAGTTGTTTCTTATCTCCTTCTTTTTTGCGGGCGGCGAAATCATGCACTTCCAAAAACAGCACCATAAACATAAACAGAAACAGTCCCAGCCCCACCATGCCGCCTTGCGCCAATTGGAAAAACAACTCATTGTGCGGAGACTGCGTCCTCGTTTTAAGCTGACGCAAATTTGGATAATGCAGCAACGTCCGTTCCTGCGTCTGGGCAAAAGCCGACGAAAAATTCCCCAAGCCCGCCCCCATGACGGGACGGTCCAAGAAAATTTCTTTGGATACGTCCCACATATATAAACGCTGATGCAGAGACGGAAATATTTTTTCGCGGGCGATATGAAGCGTAAACGACGAAGGAGTAATCTGGGCGGCTTCCGCCACACGCCGTTGCAGAGCGGGACGCGTGCTTTGCACAAACGCCGGAAGATATGATACCGCCACTCCCAGCACCAGCAGCCAAAACACACGGGCTTTGCGTTTTAAAATCAGCGCGCGCAATGTGCCGAACATCCACATCATCATCAATCCTACTATGGCGGCCAGCCAACAGGAACGGCACAATCCGGCAGACAAATAAAACAAAAACACCAATACCAAAAAACCGTATACGCAAACATCTTTGCGAGTGAGTGCGCGCATATAATACACCAAAAGCGCCGGCAAAAGCATCACGACAAACGACGACAAAAAATTAGGATTGCCGAACGTGGAAAAGGCTCGGCTGGCAAACTGATTCATATCAAACGGCCATAAAATGTCCAAACCGAAACTTTGAAATACGCCGTACATGCAAGCCAGCGCACAGGCCACAAAACTCAGCACCAATACGTTTTCTTGCGTTAACTTGCCCAACACGCGCATTCCCAGCCACAAGCCCACGCCCCAGAGAAACAAGCCGTATATATCAAAAACATTGGCAAAAAAACCGTCGCCCGTCGTTGAAGTTTTCAAAACGGGCAGCAAAAACCACAAAACGCCCCATACGATAAAAAGCAGAATGTAATTCGTTTTGCTTTCAATCACGCCGCTGAACACCACGTTTTTGCTGATGACGTAAGCCCCCAAGGCCACCACCAGCAAGAGCGTGCCGTAATCCAACAAATTAAAAAACAAAGTTTGGCGCATATATTGCGGCGCGGCGGAGACGGCCGAAAGCCAGCTGACGGCGCAGGCCAGCACATATATCATAAAAGCCAAGTCAAAAAAAGTACGGGTAAAATTGATATGTCCCGCACGCAGAAAACGCACAGCAGACGCGCCGTACATGGCCGCCAAAAGCAAATAAAGCAGCACGCTCTGCGCCGTAAAGGGATTGGAAGTCAAATTGGTGAAAAACAATAAAGGAACCGCCAAAAAAGAGGCTGCCAACAAAATGCGCATAACTTTGACATACAAGCCTTCTTTGGAAGATTTGGTAACAGGCAGCATAACTTCTCCTAAACAAAAAATCCAGCGTTAAAAACAAAATTTTATATATTGTAGTTTTTTTGACCGTGCCGTCAAAGCTTTTTTTATATCGGCGACTACGGCAGGCGGAATTTTGCACGCCGGCGCGGCGGACCAAAACGCCAAAAAACACTTTCGCTTTTTCGTCGACGGCATAAAAAACCCCGCCGCAAGCGGGGTTTTTGTGCAGCGCTTGTTTGATTACTGCATATAAAACGGAGCGCTTAACGCCTGAGTCAGATGATTTTTTTCTATCTCGTACGCGTATTCCATTTCCGTCTCCAACCGGTCCGGCGGAATGGCTCCCAATTGGAGCAGTTTGCCGTGGAAAGCGGCCAGCGAGAAATTTTTGCCTTCTTTTTTCTGATATTTCTCACGCAGTTTCTTCAGCATGTCGTATCCGTAAACATAACTTACCGCTTCCCCGGGACGGCGGGCGATTTGTTTGAGTATATTTTCGGCTTGTGTTTTTTCAAAACCGTTTTCCTGCGTCAAGAAATTATAAGCCTCCGCATAAGTGTAAGACTGTGTATGCAGGCGAAAATCCGTCAATGCCGCCGCCGCGCGCACATAATCGGCCCACGCCAGATACAAGAGTTCTTCGTCCGTAATAATATAGCCGCGTTCGCTGGCCAAATGCTGAGCATACACTTCCCAACCGTTATTGAGCGTAGGAACGGGATACATTTTACGGAACGGCGAGAGGTTGGCGTCATTATAAGCGGAACGGTAAAACAAGCCCGGCACCAACTGTCCGGCTAACAGCAATTTCAGCGCCGGACCGTTGAAATCACGGTTCAGCATGTCTTGCTTGGTCAGTTCATTTCCCGAGGGCAAGCGCAAGAACAAATCATTGGTGGCATTGCTCTGCGTACCAAACGGAGGCAGGAACAAATACGCCGCCGTATACGCATAATAGTCCGGCATTTTATAGATGGAAAACGCCACGTCAGAGGTGGGCAGAGTATCATCTTGGGCAAAGAATTTGGCCAAATTTTCCGCCTCACGTTCCAAAGCCGAAATAAAATTCTGCTCTTCCACATTCTGCGCCAAACGGTCGGCCAAGGCGTAAAAATCAGAAGCAAGCACCAAAGGCGCATCTTTGTCCCTTTTTTTAGTTTCTTCCTGCACGGCGCCTGCGCCGGACGTTTCTTCTTCCGCCGCCGGAGCTTCATCCAGTACGCTGACCGTTACCCCTTCTTGCGCTTCTTCCCCCGGGACCTGCCATTCTTCCACCACCATTTCATCTTCCTGCACGGTCTGCGGCAACATAAACCTGCTAATCGCTTCGGCTAAATTTTCCTGTGCGGAAACAAAGTTTTTACGAAGCTGTTTATCCAGTTTACGCATTTTTACATCAATAAAATAATAATTCTTCAGCAAGAAACGGTAATCTTGTTCTTCCAGACGAAAGTCCTGCTCCGCATTGTCCTGAGCCAGCTGCTTAAACAATTCAAACATTTTCCGCACCGCCTCTTTTGAAGCACGCGCATCGGCGCGCAACTGCGCGCGGCTGACGGTATCCTGCGCGCGGCTAATCAAATAATCCGGCACGGCGTCAAAAGCCAAATAGGCGTAATAAGCGTCCTCCATGGCCAGCTGCGCCAAAAAAGCCGGCGGATTGGTCAAATTGTTTTCCGCCTCCTGCGCCGTCTGCGGCAAAGCGCGCAAACGGGCGGCCAAATCACGGTCCTGCAAATCTTGATAGGTCAGCGTCTTCATCGTTAAATCATAGATGGAGGAAAAAACCTGCGAATACATCAAAGGGTCTAAAGCCGGACGGGAACGGCGCAAATTCCACTGATTAAACGCCAGCATGCCCTTTAATACTTCATAATCGGTTTTTTTGGGTTCGGAAAGTTCTTTGGGATTTATTTCTGCCAAGGATTCTTCCACAATGTCGTATGCGCGCACGGCTTGCGCCTCTCTTTCGGCGTCGCGCTGATCCAGTCTGCCGTTGGCCGACTCAAAACCCAGCCGCGTGGCATATTCCGGAAAAAATGAAAGCTGCACCGCCGAATAACGGTTGATCACTTCGTTTAACGCATTGTCTTCCATAATGGAGTCTATATCGCTAAAACCGGACAAATCCAGCGCCTGCGCCGCCGGTGAAAACAGTAAAGAAAAACTCAGTAATGCACAAATCAGATTTTTCATTGATTCCCTCATAACCCTGAAAATAACCATCTCAAGTATTATAGCTAATTTTTTGCGCCGTGCAAGCGCATGTCATCGGCAAAATGTTTTTTGCGCCGCGCCGGCAAATATGTTAAAATAAATCAGTACAACAATTCGTCGTATCCGGCCGGTATCCCAACCCGCCGTTCTTTTTGCTATAATCTTCTTATATCCGGTTTTAGGGCCATTAGCTCAGCTGGTAGAGCAGACGCCTCTTAAGCGTAAGGTCGTGAGTTCGAGCCTCACATGGCCCATTTTTTATCACCAATTAGGACGGATGGCGGAATCGGCAGACGCGCACGCCTTAGGAGCGTGTGGGGAAACCCTTGAGGGTTCAAGTCCCTCTCCGTCCAGATTTTATTTATCATGCAAGGAGTAAAATATGTCCATTTTCAAAACCGCCGCAGCGGACGAAGTGAAAACCAAACAATTAAGCAAAGAAGGCTGCCGCATTAACGTAAGCGTAGAAGCTACGCCGCAGCTTATTACAAAATCTTTTCAAAATGCCGCCGTACAAGTGCAGGCCCGCGCGCAAATGCAGGGATTCCGCACCGGTAAAGTGCCTTTGGATTTAGTCAAACAAAATTTTGCCGCCAACATTAAAGAACGCGCGCTGGATTTGGCCATTCGCAGCGCCATTGCGGCGGCGGTGGAACAGCTGCAGCTGGCCCCCGTAACCGTACCGGCTTTGACTAAGGCGGATTTTGCTTCTTTTAACGACGGCCAATCTTTTTCCTTTGAATTGGCCGTGGACGTGGCGCCGGAATTTGACGTCAAAGATTACAAAGGCATTCCCATTACCAAGAAACCGGAAACGGCTTCGGAAGAAGAAGTCAAAGCCCGGCTGGATTTAATCTTGCAAAACAATGCCCGATTGGAAAGCGCCTCCGAAGGCGCCGTCGTGGACGAAAAAGTCTATGCCGCCGTACAGTATACCGGCAAACGAAACGGAAAAGATGACGCCAAACTCAGCGCCGACAATGAATTAATAGACATGTCCGCCCCCCAAACGCTGCCGGAATTGGCCAAAGCTGTGCTGGGCATGAAAAAAGGCGAAAGCAAAGATTTTGAAGCAAAAGAAGGAGAAGACACTTTATCTTTTCACGTAACGGTGGAAGATATCAAGAACAAAGTCGTGCCTGTCTTGGACGATTCTTTTGCCAAAGACATGGGCTTTGAAACATTAGACGCCCTGAAAAAACAAGTACAGGACTCCATGAACGCCGAAGCCAAAGAAAACTCCCAGAGAGATTTCACGCATCAAATAGAAGACCATCTGGTCAAGATGAACAACTTCCCCTTGCCGCAAACGCTGGTGGACGAATACACAAACAGTTCTTTGGAAAATTTCCTGCGCAATGTTACGCAGCTTAAGCCCGGACAATTAAATGAAGAACAGCGCAAAGGATTTGAAGAACGCATTCGCCCCACGGTGGAAAAAGATCTGCGCATCGGCTACATCATACACGCCATCGCCAAAAAAGAAAACCTGCAGGCGTCAGAAGCCGACTGGCAAGCCGAGCTGGACAAAAGCCTGACCGCCAACGCCAAAAACAAAGAAGACGAAAAGAAAATCCGAGCTTTCTTCCAAGAACGCAAAGATCATATTTTGGCTACCCTCAACGAACGCAAAGTATTTGATTTCTTGAAAAAAGAAGCGGTTGTAAAATAAATTCCAAAATGCTATGCTGTCTGTCCCGCGTCTGAAAAAACGCGGGACGGAAAGATACGCTTTTTCAGATGAAAAAAGATTTGCCGGAAGGCAATTAAACTTCTTGTTTTAGAAACCTAAGACAATTAGTTTAACCTCAGGGGCAGGCTGTTCACGGGCCTGCCCTGTTTTTATTTTTCTGCGGCATCAAACGGCATAAAAAAGGCTCCCCCTTCGGGAGAGCCTATGCAAACAGTTTGGCAAAGCGTCAAAACCAACTAAAACGTTTCTTAGATGGGCAAACGCCCGCAAGCAAAGATTTTTCCGTCAGTATGCCCAGCGGTATGCCGTTCTCATCGGTAACGGGAACCAAGGGCTGTCCGTCTTCTAAAATTTTTTGCGCTTCCCGCGCGGGAATTTGCGCATGCAGACTTTGCACAGGCGTCATAATGGAACCGGCCGTGCTGGAAGAAGCATAAAAAGCCAGTTCTCCCGTCCGGATCATCCCTTTTAACTTGCCGTCGCGCGCCGTTACCAGACAGGCTGGGGGTAATTTTTTGCGCGGCAATAATTTTAATTTCTCAATCATTTCCGTCAGCTTTGCTTCCGTCTTAAACATCAAAAAGTCTGTATTCATCAGCGCTCCGGCGCTGCCTTCCGGCCACGACGCACGGGCCTGCAAAGCATGCACCACAGACGCCGGCAGCAACGTTTTCATTTTTTCGCGTTGCGGAGAGGAAAAAGCCGCAAAAACCTCGGCTCCTTGCCGCAAATCCAACCGCGCCAGCACATACGCGCTTTGGCGGGAGGGCAGGCGGCGCAAAATGGCGGCGGCCTTATCGGCAGGCATGGGATCAAGACAAGCGATAATGTATTCCGCTTTCAGGGGTTTCAAAAGCAGCACGGCCTCATGTGTAGCCAAAGCGGCCAGAGATTTCGCGGCGGCTTGCGGCGCGGCGGCAATAAATTTTTCCGTTATCCATGCGCTTAAGTGATTATTTGTTTCATTCATTTGTTTTACAACTCCGAAAAAGCGGACTTCCAAATCCGGCTGTTTTTATTATAATAAATATTATACGCTCTATGGGGGGCCTATGCTTTTTGACAAGCCCATAAACGACTTAACCTTTGAAGACATAGCCGCTTTTTGCCAAACCCAGCAGCCGGAAGGAAAACAGCTGGACTATAAATACTTCCTGCCAAAAAATAAAGAAAAATTCGCCAAGACCATAGCCTCTTTTGCCAATGCCATGGGAGGAACGGTGATTGTGGGCGTAAACGATGATAAAAACGACAAGCCAAAACCTCCTTTCAACGGCATACCCTATCACGAAAAAATGCGCAACACCATAGAGGACATCATACAGACTTACATTGATCCCATCGTATTTGTGGACATAAATACCTGCGTAAGCAAAGACGGACAGCGCATGTTTGTGGTGGTCAATATTCCTCAAAGCAATTTAACGCCGCATCTGGTGGGCAAGTTAAAGCGGGCCTATATCCGCACGGGCCAAAGCAGTCGGCCCGAAACGATTGTTCACCCCGAACGCCTGCCGTGGCTGCTGGACCACCGTAAAAAATCCGAACGTCTGCGCCATATTTTATACGACAAGGCCGAAAGTCATTTTGAAAATTACCTGAAAACAAAAAACGTCAGTCCCGACGGTCGCACGGTAGCCACGCTGTCGCTTGTTCCGCTTTATCCGGAGGACCCCCTGACCGATTACCGCTGGCTGCCGCAGCTGATGCAGCACTGCGCCGAAAGCTTGGTTCGGCAACAGCATATCACGCTGCAGCCGGTGCAAGACGGCATAGCCGCCATAAGCGGTGCGCGTGACATACATCACATGGTGGAATTTAACGCATACGGCTTGCTGATGAGCAAGTGGGAAGCATCACATACCGTAGCGTTTAACGGACACGAAACGCAAGCCGTCAACTTTGAAGAATTGGCCTCCTCCACCGCGCGGTTTTTCCTCTGTTCCATTAAGTTTTTTAATAAACTTTCTTTTGGCGGCCCTTTGTATTTCCGTTTGAAACTTAATAACACCCGCGGCAGACGCGCCTTGTTTGCGCAACAAAGCGCCACCGTGCTTGAAGATTATTTGCGCATGGACGACAATTACAACATCAGTCAAATTAACGCCCATCTGCCAGAAATTTTGCAAAACACCCTGCAGGCCGCCGCTTGGTCATTGGGGCTGCGAATCGGAGATGACGCCATGCGCGCGCTGGTGGAAAAACTGCTGGGGCAACATCCGCATTAACGGAGGTATCCGCTATGCAAAAAGCTTTTACACTGATAGAAATGTTGGTGGTGGTCCTGATTATCGGTATTTTAGCATCCGTGGCGCTGCCCGCATATCAGAATGCGGTACAAAGCGCACGCAACACCGAAGCCACGCTTTGGTGGGGCCAGTTCAAACGTATGGGCAGCGCGCGCCATATGACGAAGGAACGAGCGGAAAACATGGAAAAAAACGTAAATGAAGAAGGAAAATTGAAATATTTTACGTTGGATTTCATCTGCCGCACCAAACAAGACCCCACAAAAAACTGTTGGGAATTGGAGCTGCGCCAAAAAGACGACTCCCCGCACATACATTATTTTTTGGCCTCGCAGAAAGAATTGCAGCAATTGGTATGCGTCCCCTTAAACGACGCGGGGGCGGATTTCTGCCTGACGCTGGCGGGACACGAAAACGGTCCGGACACGGAGATTGAAGGACAAGAGGGTTATATCATCCGTTACTAACCGCATGCGTCTTGAAAAACCTTAAATTTGCTATCATATAACTATGCAAAAAACAGTCAAAATAGGCTCTGTACGTATTTCAAACAATCTCCCGCTGGTGTTCATGGCGGGTACCTGCGTTATTGAAAGCGAGCGCCATTATTTGGACACCGCACGCACATTAAAAAAAATCATCGCTAAAACGGGTCATCCATATATATTAAAAGCTTCCTTTGACAAAGCCAACCGCACGTCTCTGTCCGCTTACCGCGGACCCGGGTTGGCCAAAGGATTGGAAATTTTGCAAAAAGCCAAAAATCTGCTGAAGCTGCCGCTTTTGGTGGACGTACATGAGCCGTGGCAGGCCGAAGAAGCCGCCCGCGTGGCCGATATTTTACAAATACCGGCATTCTTATGCCGTCAAACCGATTTAATATTGGCCTGCGCCGCCACAGGAAAAGCCGTTAACGTCAAAAAAGGCCAATTCCTTGCGCCGGCGGCTATGGAACAAATTATTAAAAAGATAGAGTCCGAAGGAAACCGCCATATTTTGCTGACCGAAAGAGGCGCCAGCTTCGGCTACGGAGATTTGGTGGTAGACATGCGTTCCTTGGAAATCATGAAACAGTTTGGCTATCCCGTTATTTTTGACGCGACTCACTCCGTACAAAAACCCGGGGCTTTAGGTACGGCCACGGGCGGGAACCGTCTTTTGGCCCCCGTACTGGCCAAAGCAGCCACGGCTTTGGGCATAGCGGGCGTATTCTTTGAAGCGCACCCCCACCCGCAAGAAGCTTTGTCCGACGGGCCTAATTCCTTGGACATGAAACAAGTGCAAAAAATGACGCGCCAGCTCTGTCAAATTGACGCTTTGGTAAAAACATTCAAGTAGGTACATTATGCCGCAGCCTTTTGTTCCGACAATAAAATGGCACTTAAAAATTTTGGCCGTATTGCTGGTGCTGTGTACGGCGGCGTTTTTTGTTTTCTCTTACGCCCTCAGCCGTCTGCCCGCGCCGTACCAGCCCAAAGCGCCGGCACCTGAAACTACGCCGTGGCTTCACTAGAGGCAAATCATGAAATATAACGATAGAGACATTATAAATACCGCCCGCCAAGTCTTAAACGTAGAACATAAAGCGCTGGAATTGTCGCGCAAAAGTTTGGACGTGCATTTCCTGCAAGCCGTTAAAGCCTGTGCCGAAACCAAGGGACGCGTCGTCGTGCTTGGCATAGGCAAAAGCGGTTTGATAGGAAGAAAGATTGCGGCTACACTAGCTTCTACGGGGACGCCGTCTTTTTTTGTACATCCGGTGGAAGCGTTGCACGGAGATTTGGGCATGATTACCAGTGGAGACGTTATTTTGGCCATTTCTTTTTCGGGCCAGACGGAAGAAATCAACAAAATACTCCCCTCTTTGGCCAGACGCAAGCTGACCATCATTTCCATGACGGGGCATGAAAACTCCAAATTGGCTTTAATGTCAGACATTCATGTTAAAATTTATATTGAAAGAGAAGCCTGCCCGTATAATCTGGCTCCGACGGCTTCCACCACCGCCACTTTGGCCGTGGGCGACGCTTTGGCCGTATGCCTGATGAAAATTAAACATTTTGAAAAAACGGATTTTGCCCTGTTTCACCCGGGAGGTTCTCTGGGCAAACTGCTCACGCAGCAGGTCAAAGATTTAATGCGAAAAGGAAAAAATAATCCCATCGTAGCGCAAACGGCTTCCGTAAAAGACGCGCTTTTGGTCATGACCAAAAGCAATGCCGCCGGCGCAACCAGCGTGGTAGACAAAAAAGGCAAATTGCTTGGCTATTTTACCGACGGAGATTTGCGGAGAGAATTGCAGCGCGGCGCGGATATTATCAATAAAAAAATCACCGAAGTCATGACCAAAAATCCATATCATATTTTGGACACGGCTCCCGCCATAGACGCCGCCAAAATGATCCATTCTACGCACGTAGACAATATCCCTGTTTTGGACAAAACAGGCAAAGTGGTTGGAATTATCGATGAAAAAGACCTCATTGAATTTATCGCCATGCTGGACAAAAAATCATGAAAAAATTATCCGCGCTTTGCTTTTTGGTATTGTTTTTAGCCGCCTGCGGCGGAGAAAAAAGTCTTTCTCCGGAAGGCGAAGATATGCAGCGCGCGGAAAACGTAACGATTTTTGAATCCAAAGACAGCCAAAAAAAATGGATTTTACATGCTGATGAAGTAGATTTTGCGGACTTAAACAGCGCTGTGCTGCACCATCCTCATTTGCTGCTAAGCGAAAACGGCCAGCCCGGGGCCGAAGTTACCGGACGCAAAGGCTCGTTTAATTATACGACTAAGATTGTCAGTATTGAAGGCAATGCCCATGTACGTTCTTTTACCGAACGAACCGATTTAAGTACGGACCGTTTTTTCTATGATGTGGACAAAGACCGTATTTGGTCAGATAAAAAAACCGTCGTTACGCGCGCAAACACGCAGGTTGTTGCACGCGGCGGCATAGAGACGGATTCCAAACTGCGCGTCATTGAATTTAAAAAACAAATCACCCATCTTCCTCAAACCATGACAGAACTGCAAGAGGTAACAAAATGAACGCCTCCCAGCGCTCCCTCATCCCCGCCGTATTGAGTCGCCGCAAAATAACGGCCGGCGCAGGCTTATGCTTGGCGGCGTTTTTAGTAAGCGGCTGTTTTTCGGTATCCGATAAAAAGAACCGTTCTTTTTCCCTTCCCCCCGCCGCGGCGGCCAAAACCGCCTCCGTACAAGAAAAAGCACAGGCGCTGAAACAAAAAAAACCAAGCCAGTTGCCAGAAACGCTGGGCGGAGTCATAGCCAGCGACCGATGGGTGGTATATCAGGAAAAAGAAGAAGAAGTCTTTGAAGGCAATGTCCGCTATGACAACGGCGTTTACGCTTTCCGAGCCGGATATGCGCTTTCTCAGCGCAAACTGAACCGCATTACCGTTACGGGCAATGTATACGGCCGTTATAATGCGCCGGACGGAGCGTGGTATGAATTATACGCAGACAAAGCCGTATACAACTATCAAAGCGGCGCGGGTCATGCGCAGGCGGACGGAATGCAAAGAATCAAACTCGTTTACCGCACGTCCGACAACGAAACGATCACCGCTTGGGCGAAGCAGGCGGAATTTAATACGCAGGACGAAATTTATCACTTAATCGGTAATGCCGTCGTTACCTATCAAGACATTCACGGGCAAACAGTTACGTTGAAAGCCCAAGAAATTACCGCCAAACAAAAAGAAAATTATGCCGTTTTGCAGGGAGGAGCCCAAGCGCAGAACGCCGATTATCTTCTGAAATCCCAAACCATTGAATACAATGGACAAGAGGGCTATACATACGCTTACGGCGGACGGCCTTTGGTACAGGGCAAAACACCGGACGGAACATTTGCTATAATAGCAGACGAAATACGCGCGGAAAATTCCACGCGAAAAATTAAATTGACGGGTCGGGTGGAAGGCTGGACGATATCTGAAAAATTAAACAGCTCCCGCACCAACGAAACTTTATAGCTTATAACGGAAATCTTATGCAATTACGCAGCGATAACGTCGTTAAAACTTACAAAGACCGCATGGTTGTCAAAGGTGTGGATATCCATGTAAAATCCGGCGAAATTGTGGGGCTGCTAGGCCCCAACGGCGCGGGAAAAACAACCACGTTTTACATGATGACGGGTTTTATACGTCCCACCAAAGGCCGCGTATTTATTGACAATGAAGACGTTACCTCCCTGCCCATGTACGAACGAGCGCGCCACGGGCTGGGTTATCTGGCGCAGGAACCGACCATTTTCAAAGGTCTGACCGTGGAAGAAAACCTGTTGGCGGTATTGGAACGCACACTGGACGACAAACAGGAACAAAAGCGCCGCGTGGACAGTCTGCTGGCGGAATTTGGACTGAGCAAACTGGCCAAACAAAAAGCATGGACGCTATCCGGCGGAGAAAAGCGCCGCATGGAAATTGCGCGCTGCATGATAAGCAATCCAAAAATCATCCTGCTGGACGAACCTTTTGTAGGCATTGACCCCATTACCGTGTCCGATTTAAGGCATATGATCTTTAAGCTAAAAGACAAGGGCATCGGCGTATTGATTACCGATCACAATGTACGCGAAACACTGCCGCTGACCGAAAGGGCTTATTTGATCTACGACGGGAAAATTCTGGTGGAAGGCAACCAAAACACATTGCTTAACGATCCCGACGCCAGACGGCTGTATTTGGGGGAAGATTTCAAAATGTAACCTCTGTACGCCTTCCTGCGTTTCATCTTATACCTAAAAACCCCGCTTTAAGCGGGGTTTTTTTTAGACACATCATAAAAAGCATGTTTTAATTGCACTTTCCCACCCTGTAACTGGTCAAACCGTAAGAACTGCAGCTTGTCGTGTTGGCGGCGTTTTGGCAGAACAGTTTGCGGCCGCTGGAAAGGTATTCGTTGCAGATTGTAGAACGGGAACCGGAAGTGTTGCAATAATCCGGCGCCGTCTCGCCCAAATACAGAAAGATGGTTCCTTTGTTATTTCCGCGCGCACGCGTGGCGCAAACGGCATTTGGAAAAGAAGAAGGATAAAGGCCATACGTAAAATCTTTGCTTACCGGCACGTCCACGTCCAGCATGCTCAAATTGAACGAATTGTTAAAATTCAGCATATCCATGGAATCCATCGTACGCAGCTTGGCCTCGCTGATGCGTTTCAGCATGGCGCTTACTTCGGCCATGCGGGATTTTTCTATGGCACGGTCGTACATTGGCACGGCTATGGTAATTAAAATCGTCAAAATAATGACGGAAACCAAAATTTCCATCAGCGTAAACCCGCCGCGGCCCAAAACAAAAGGGCAACCCTTCTTTTTATTGTTTTGCATATATTTCTCCCTTAGTCCTGCACGCCATAGACGTAGCATCCGTCAGTATTGCTGGTGCATTTAATAAATTGGCCGCCGGCATACCAAATAGTGGTATCCTGATACGGCCCCACGGTTCTTCTAATCACGACACTGCAGTTGCTTGTCCCCATGGTATATTCAAAGCCGGAGCCTTGCAGCTTGCGGACGTTATTGCCCACATAACGTATCCCCGCGGGCAAATCATTTACGCCGCCCACGTCAAAACGGCGTATGCCTTGTGCATGCGCTTGTCTGGCGCTGGCGCCCATATTTTGTAAATCGCCATAGGTTTCTCCGCCCCATTCCGCCACCAAACGTTCGCAGGAATCATACAGGGATTTGGCCATCACCTGCGCTTTGGTAAAACGGCTTCTTTCTATTACCTTGCGGTACTGCGGCAAAGCCACCGACGATAAAATACCGATGATAATAACCACGGTCAAAAGTTCCATCAACGTAAAACCCTTTTTGGTTTTCAGTAACTGATTCATATTTTGCCTCACTCATTCCATGTAGACGCGCCCCATACGACGCATGCTTTGCGTCCCTCCGGCGGCTTTGCGCCCATGGCATCACAGCTAAAAGTCTGCCCGTTAAAGGAAATGACGGCCCCTTCATAATCCCCCCTCGTTGCTTCCGCACCGACAAACCCCAACGGAGACAGTCCATAAAGAAAATTCTTAGTCTGTAAAGCTAGGGTCCCCTGATAGGTTCCTTTCGCCACAACATCTAATTTCTGAAACGCTATCCTGCGTTGTTTGAGCGCCGTTACACAGCTGTCCATATTGTTTTCCCATGCATAGCGCTCGCAGGAATCATAAATGGAACGGAGCATGGTCAGGGCTTCGGCCACGCGCGTACGCTCCACCGCGCGGCGGTACTGCGGCAGCGCAATGGTGGCCAAAATGCCCAAAATAATGATAATGACCAACAATTCTATCAACGTAAAACCGGCGCGGCGGCCGGCGGAAAACTTACCCATAATCGGCTCCTGTCAGAAGAAATATTTAGGATACGGCTATTCACAATATTCATTATAACTAAATCGCTCCGGCCGGGCAACTGCCCGCACCGCCAAATTTGCTATCATATTTAACGGACCGGAGGCCGCAAGACCAATTTGTCCGGATGGAGCAATAAATGAGAATTCAAGACGATGTACAACTGGATTACTGCGACGTGCTGTTGCGCCCCAAACGCTCGGCTTTGGCGTCGCGTTCACAGGTGGAGATTATCCGCCAATACACCTTCAAGTGGTGTCCGCGCGCCATAGACGCCACCGGCATTGTGGCGGCCAATATGTTTACGACGGGGACCATGGAAATTGCGCGCGAAATGCAAAAACAAAAACTTTTTACCGCGCTGCATAAACATTATGGCGCCGCCGAAATATTGGCTTTCCTAAAAGATAATGCAAAAACATACGGCAGCAATGATTTGATTTTTGTCAGTTCCGGCGTATCGGATGCGGATTTTGACAAATTAACCTCCGTCATAAACAGCGGCTTAGTAAACAATATTTGCATTGACGTTGCCAACGGATATTCCCCATATCTGGTCAATTATGTCAAAAAAGTTCGCGCCGCATGGCCCGAAAGTTTGATCATGGCGGGCAATGTCGTTACCGGAGACATGACGGAAGATTTAATTTTAAGCGGGGCCGACATCGTAAAAGTGGGCATAGGGCCCGGATCCGTCTGTACCACGCGCAAACTGACGGGCGTGGGCCGGCCGCAATTTTCCACCGTCATTGAATGTGCCGACGCCGCACACGGCGTGGGCGGCATGATTTGCGCAGATGGCGGCTGCACCGTTCCCGGGGATGTATGTAAAAGTTTCTGCGCGGGGGCGGATTTTGTCATGTTGGGCGGCATGTTGGCCGGCCACGAAGAAAGCGCCGGAGAAACGTGCACCAAATTTTTCCAGACGGGAGAGGCGGAAATGCTGGATGACAAAACCTGCGCCATGCGGCTGGAAGAGAAGCGTTTCAAAAAGTTTTACGGCATGAGTTCCGAGTATGCCCAACAGGCTCATTACGGCGGCATGAAAAAATACCGCGCCAGCGAGGGCAAAGTGGTGGAAATTCCTTTCCGTGGGCCCATAGAGCATACGCTTTTGGCCATTTTAGGCGGGCTGCGCAGCTGTATGACTTATATCGGCGCGAAGCGTCTGAAAGATATGCCCAAGTGCGCCACGTTCTACCGTGTTAACCGCCAGCTGAACAATATCTTCGGAGAAGAATAACCGGCCGAAAACCGTCTGAGCAAACGGCGGTTTATCACCGATAAAATGTTACAATAAAAACAGTTCCGCCTATGTGCGGCCTAAAGGAGAAACATATGATTAAAAAAGGTTCCAAAGTAAAATTTGACTACACCTTGACCGTAGACGGAAAAGTGCAGGACACTTCCTCCGGCCGCGGGCCGTTGGAATATACGCATGGGGCGGGGCAAATTATACAAGGGCTGGAAGAAGTGTTGGAAGCCATGAACGTCGGAGATAAAAAAACCGTGGAAATCAAAGCCGAAAAAGCATACGGCCCCGTCTTGGAGCAAGCCATTAAACGCGTGCCGAAAGAAGCCATTATGAACGCGGACCAACTGAAAATAGGCGATATGGTGGGCGCCAGCAATGCCGGCCACACATTCCGCGCGGTGGTTAAAGAAATATCGGATAAAGAAATCACGCTGGATTTCAATCATCCGTTGGCGGGCAAAGATCTGACGTTTGAAGTGGAAATTAAAGAAATCAACGAATAAATTTCCGCCTCCGATTTTAACCCCCGCCTAAAAAGCGGGGGTTTTGCCATATTTGACAAGCCGGTTGGCTCAGCGGCTTAAAAACTGTAATAATTGTTTCCGGCTCCCATGGACGGCCCCAGTTTGCCGCCCAAGGCCATACACACGCGGTTCATCCATTTATCGTCTTCTTCGGCAATGCAAATATTTTGGCCGAAATTTGTTTTGTTTCGTCCATGGGCGAAATTCACGCCCACTTGCGGCAATTTTCCGGTTCCGCTGCTGCAAGCGGCCGAATTTCCCCAACTGTTCATGGAACAGGAATAGCCATTAAAAAAAAAGCACTGCGTCTCAATTGTACCGACGATGCAATCCCTCACATTTGAAACGCCGCTTATTTCCACGCCCAAATCACTCCATGTATTGCAATAGCTTCCATTGGACATATAATATATTTCCTGCGCTTTGCGTATGGCGTCAAGCAAAGGCAATATTTCCGCCGTGCGGGCCTTGGCCACCGTCAATTGATAGGAGGGCAATGCAATAGCGGTCAATATACCGATGATAAGCACAACAACCAACAGTTCAATTAATGTAAAACCTTTTCTCATTTTTTCTTCCTATAACAGCGTTTAATCGTTCAAAAACACCTCTCAGCGGCATTTGATTTTCCGCCATGTATAGGGAAAAAAAAAAAAAAAAACAAATCAAGCTGTACCGGATTTTCAACAAATAAACGGCCACGGCACAACCACTACGGCCACTTGTATGTGCCAACGCATTTATGTCCTTATCCATACCTTCTGCTTTCATGTACCTGCAGACACAGGCAAGTGCATTCTGGCACAAGGGGTTTTCCTGTCGTTCTCACCGGCAAACCTTTCCTTCCGTCGCCGTCATAGACGGTGTTTTTTGCTACCCGCCAACATCCAACAAAACCCCGCCGGCTTATCGCCGGCGGGGTTCTCGTTCACGGATACGGAACACGTTCTCTGTTACAAGGATTTTCCCTGTCTAGATAATCGCTCCGTAAATTATTTGGGGCAGCAAGTAACGACGATACTCTTATAGCTCTTTCTCTCACATTTCC
>CALUXG010000017.1 GCA_944324685.1 uncultured Elusimicrobiales bacterium | reverse complement strand
CGGTAAGCGTTGGAAATGGTAATGACCATATTTTTCGCCTCTTGATTTTGTTCAAACAATTCGGCGTCTTCATCGCTCATAACAAGCAATAACTGGGGATTTTCCCACAGACGCTGCATTTTTTGAGACAGGGTGTTTTGAGCCTGCGCGGCGACCAAAGCGCCTCCGGCAAGTACGGCTCCCGCCACCAAGGTTTTTGAACCGACAAGTCTTCGGCACAAGGTTTCTAAGGCTTGGCGGGTGGGAGACTGAACGGCGATTTTCTCTGCAGTATTGCGCAAAGAGGCGATCATTAAATAATTGGAGGAAGAATTATAATGCGCTTTGATGATGTTTTCGTACAATTCTTTGATTTCCGCGGCGTTTAACTGCGGAAAATCTCTCTTCAGCATGACGGGAAGTATTTCTTGGATTTCTTGCGTGGACTTATTTTTCAGCAATACGATGTACGGATCCTGTTTTGTTACTTGCGCCGTAATGTCCACGGACATGACGGGCAGCTCCGTCTGTATAGTCTTGAGTTGTTTCAGTATAATGTTTTGGTTCGTTTCCAAATTTTTCAATCTTTCTGACATATAGCGCAAATGATGATTGGAAGAACGCATAAAGCCTCTGCTGCTTTGCGTTGATTGATTGAAAATATTTTCCAGCTTTTCTGTCAGAATTTTATGAGCGTTTTCTTGGGCTTGGCGGGTCTGCGTCATCTGCTTTTTGGCGTATTTATCAAAGCCACGGACGGTCATGGCGCCACCCAGAATGCTTACTCCGACTAACAAACCTCCCACTTTTAACGGCAGATTCTTGTTTTCAGCGGCGTCCATGCGTGCGCGGTCACGGTATTCTTGGACGGTTTGAGGGTGGGCGTTTTCGGCCGGAAGCTGCTGAGCCAAAAGCGCCGGCGCATTCTGCAAAATCAATGCAAGCGCTAAACTGCTAATGAATGTTTTTCTTAACATATATTGATTCCATCCGTTTTTATGTTTGAAAGTGTTTCTAAATGTTCGGCCAATTGTCTGAAAGCTTTTCCACGGTGGCTGACGGCATTTTTTTCTTTTTCCGTCATTTCGGCCAAGGTTTTGCGCGTGCCGGCTACGATGAATATAGGGTCATATCCAAAACCGTTGTTTCCGCGGTATCCAAATCCGATAAAGCCGTCCAATGCTCCTTCGAAATCCCGAACTTTGCCCTCGGGGGTGGCCAAGCAGGCCACCGTGCGGAAGCGGGCGGCTCTTTTGCCCAAAAACAAGCCTTCCAATTCATCCAATAATTTGCGGTTATTGTCGTCGGCGTCTGCATATTCTCCGGCGTAACGGGCCGTACGTACGCCGGGGCGTCCGTCCAGAAACTCAACCTCTAATCCCGTATCATCTGATATGGCGGGCAGGCCGGTTTCTTTCGCGGCGTATACGGCTTTTATTTCGGCGTTTTCCGCCAGTGTGCGTCCCGTCTCCGGCGGCAGTTTCAAACCGCCTATGCTTTTTAGATTTACATATTCTATCTCCTCCCCCGAATGTGTCTGACGGGGGAGGAGGTCCATAATTTCTTTGAATTTATGTTCGTTGCCGGTGGCAATCAGAATTTTCATCATTATTTGCCGGAAACGTTCATCTGGGCCACTTGATTGACCAGATTCAAAGCCACTTTGTAGGCCTTAAACATATCTTCTTCACTCAGCCATTCGGTGAAAGCGTGAGGATTGTTCTGGCCCGTAAATACCGTGTAACCGCCGAAACCGTGTTTAGCCATAATCATGGCAGAAGTGGTACCGGCGCGTTCTTTTTTGGGTTGAGGCGTTACACCGGCGTCTTTCATGGCCGCGCTGAGCAGGCTGAACGCTTCGGGTTTTACGCCATATTCCACGTTTTCATATTGCTTGGTAACTTCTACGTTAATGGCCACGTCCAACGCTTGGGCAAGGCTGTCCGCCGCGCGCTGAATGCGGTTCAAATAATTCTGTCCTTCTTTTTGGTCAAAGTAGCGCAGGCGGAAGTCCACCATGTGGATATTGTCTGTTGCATTATATTCAATATGGTGCGGTTCCAGATAGCCTTCTTCTCCGCTGCTGTTATTGGGCAGATTCTGGGACGGAGCGGCCGCCGCAATTAAGTCCGCTATCGGTTTGGCAGAGTTGCGGTAACCGTTTTCCGCGGCAAAGGATTGGTGTCCATTAATGCCTTGGGCGGTAACCACTACGCGGTCGGCGGAGAAGTTTCCTATGACTACTTCCCCATTGACGCCTCCGTCAAAGTCATAGGCATAGTCCGGATGATAGTACTGCAATTCCAAGCGTTCGGCGCTGCGGCCTACGTCTTCATTAGGAGTAATGACTACTTGAATAGGGCCGTGCGGCAGTTTCGGATTTTCGGCCAGCGTTTGCAACAGGGTAACCAGAATGGTTACGCCGGCTTTGTCGTCTGCGCCCAAATTGGTGGTGCCGTCGGAAGTAACGATGGTTTTGCCGATCATGTTACGCAAGTAGGGATCACTTTCAAAGTCAATCACTTGTCCGTTCTTGAGTACAATGGGTTTGCCGTCGTAATTCTTGATGACTTGAGGCTTTACGTTTACGCCGATGATGTCAGGCGTGGTGTCATAATGGGCGCTGATGCCCAGTACGGGGGCCTGACGGTTGGACAAATTGGACGGAATGTTTACATAAATGTATTTGTCCTCGGAAAAATAGGTCGGCAAGCCGAAAGCTTTAATTTCTTCATATAAAGCTTGGGCCATTTTTTCCTGTCCGGGCGTCATCCATTCGGCATTCACGTCGCTCATGCTGTCAATTTGGACGTATTTGATAAACCGCGGGAGCATGTCGGCGCGGTATTTGTCGGCTAAGTTGCCTTTTGCTGAGGCTATACCCGCGCCGAAAAGCAAAACCAGCGCTAAGGGCAGTGCCAATAGTTTTCTCATAAGTTTTCTCCTGTTGTGAAAGTGAGCAGAGTTGCGCGATCCGGTTTTCACAAATTTATTCTAGTTAATCGGTTTTGTTTTTCACAAGGGCCAAAGGGCCTATATACAAACTGGGTCCAAACAGGGATAAAAATCCCCGCTTTGGAAGCGGGGAAAAAGGTGTTTCCTCAAGCGTATGACGGAGGAATGTTACTGTGCGCTTTGCGGTGCGGGCCAGTCGGCAGTCAGCGTCAGCAAAGTGCGCAAAGCTGCTTCCATGACGTCAATGTCGGCATATTCTGTTTCGCTGCCGGCATGGAACGTACCGTTAAATACGGTTACGGTAGGCAAACCTTTTGTATTCAGCACGGCCGGATAGCCTCCGTCATTGCGGTTTGCGGCGGGGACGGGAGTAATTTCTTCTTTTTGCATGGCATTTTGCAACTGGGTCAGCATTTGGGGAGGTAAAACGGTCAAAATGTTTTTGCTTCCGTCTTGAAAAGACAATTCCGCCCCTTTCTTTTTCGGATAAAGCGATTTGACGGTGTTAAAAGACTGCGTTACCAAATCGGACAGGGTTTTCATTTCCTGCTCGGTAAAAGCATGGATTTCCCCTTTTACGACGCTGCGGTTTCCTTCGTGGGCAATATCGTTTATCCAAATAAATCCGTTGCGTCCGGCGGTGGTTTCCGGTCTGTACTGTCTGGGCAGCAACGTGTGAAAATCCGCCGCCATAAGCAGATTATCGGCAAAATCCGAATACATGGCATGGCCGACAGAAGAGTCTCTTTTGCCGTCAAAAACAGCCGTAAAATAGCGGGTATTGAAATTTTCGGGAATATATTCTCCTAAATTGCCGGAGTTCAAGGCAAAAGCGTAATCGGCACCCAAAACCGAAGTGTCCAGCGCTTGTGCGCCGCGGCCGTTTAAGCCGTCGGGCAAAAATACGATTTTGACCGGACCGTGGGCTATAGAGGGATTGCCCAGCAGGTAATCCGCGTATGTCAGCAAAATAGCCGCGCCGCCTTTGGCGTCCGCACCCAGTACCGTATTTCCGGATGCGGTAACCAAATCATGTGTGCGGGCCGTCAGCAGTTGGGGACTGTTGTATTGCGTCAGGCGCAGGTTTTTATCCGCAGAAATGACAATATCCCCGCCATTGTATTTGGCGTGCACTTGGGCTTTAACGCCTTTGCCGGAAAGGGCGGGCGTCGTGTCCAAATGCGCTATAAAAGCCAGCGCGGGCAGCGGCTGGGAAGACGTGGCGGGAACAGAGGCCGTAACGATGCCGTTTTTCTCCACACGGACATTTTGCGCGCCGATGCGTTTTAAGTCTTTAGCCAATTTTTTGGCGAAGGAGGTTTGTCCTTTGCTGGACGGTATTTTTTGCGCGTTGGTTTCGGCCTGCGTGTCAAAAGTAACATACTCGCTGAGAAGTTCGGTCAGTTTTGTTTTTGCGGCCTGTTTGTCATAGCGGGTAACGGCTTTCCAGTTTTGTTGGGCGGCCAACGCCAACGGAAATGCGGCGCATAAAACGGCAAGCAACAGTTTTTTCATATGCTTTCTCCTATGCCAAATCGGCCAGTGCCGCTTGGGCCTGCAAGAGCAGTGTTTGGGCGGCGGCCAATTCGGCTTTGGTTTTGTCTATTTGTTCCTGAGGCGCGTGTTTGATAAAATTTTCCTGTGCCAAGCGCGCTTGGCGGGAGGCCATGGCGGCTTGTGCGGACAAGATGTCTTTTTCCAAGCGTTTTTTCTCTTTTTCAAAATCAATCAATCCCGTCAGCGGCACATAGACGGCTGTTTGTCCGTAAGTGGCGGTGGCGGTTTGTTTGGGCTTAGACAAGCCGACGCCGATTTGCAAATCTTCCAATTTGGCCATCAGCTTAATATAATCCGCATATTCCTGCGCGACGGAGAGATCTTTTTCATCTTGGGCGGTCAGTACGGCTTTGATTTTTAATCCCGGGGGGACGTTGAATTGGGCACGTATGGTGCGAATTTCTTTGGTAATTCCCTGCACGGTTTCCATTTTTTGAACCGCTTGGGGATTTAACAGCGCCGCATTAAATTCGGGATATTTTTGCCGCAGCAAAAACTCTTCGTTTTCCCCTACGTACGGACGCAGACTGGCGGCGATTTCTTCCGTAATAAACGGGATGAGCGGATGCAGCGCCTTTAACGTATCATATAAAATATGGACGCACAAAGACATCACATATTCTTTTTCAGGCGTTTGGAAACGTTGTTTCGCCAACTCTATATACCAGTCGCAGAAGTCTCCCCACAAGAAGTGATACAGAGCGTTGGCGCTTGACGCGAGATTAAATTTCTCCAATCCTTCCCGTGCGGTTTTGATGGCGGTTTCATAGCGGTCCAGAATCCATTGGTCGGCCAATTCTTTGGCTTGGCCGGGCCGCGGCAAAGGACCTTGTATCCCTTCCATATTCATCAGGATAAAGCGCGACGCATTATAGATTTTATTGCAGAAATTACGCGCCCCCGTAATACTTTCTTCAGTGTAGGGAATGTCTTTGCCGGGGACGGCCTGCATGAGCAGCGAAAAACGCACCGCGTCCGTACCGTATTTGGCGGTCATGTTCAGCGGATCGATGACGTTTCCGGAAGATTTGGACATTTTCTTGCCGCTTTTATCGCGTACGATGCCGTTTAAGAAAACATCTTTGAAAGGAAGCTGCCCCTTAAATTCCAGCCCCATCATGACCATGCGCGCTACCCATAAATACAAGATTTCATAGCCCGTTACCATGGCGGTGGTGGGATAAAAATAATTCAATTCCTCCGTTTCATCGGGCCAGCCGAATACGGACATCGGCCACAAAGCCGAAGAAAACCATGTGTCCAACACGTCCGGATCCTGTACCAAATCATGCCCGTGGCAGTGCGGACATTCGGCCGGTTTTTCAAAAGAGACAATCGGCTGGGCGCCGTTTTCAAAAGAAACTTTGACCAATTGTTCCCGACCTTGTTTATCTGTGGAAAAGGAAAGACCTTTTTCGCTGCAGTGGCGGCAATACCATACGGGAATGCGGTGCCCCCACCAGATTTGGCGGGAAATGCACCAATCCTGTATGTTCTTGAGCCAGTTGACAAAAGGCGTTTTCCAGCTGGCGGGGTGAAATTGCAGTTCTCCCGATTGGGCGGCGGCCAAAGCCGGTGCGGCCAATTTGTCCATTTTGACAAACCACTGTTCGCATAAATACGGTTCTATGGCGTTTCCGCAGCGGTAGCAGGAAGAAACGGCGTTGGTGTATTTTTCTTCTTTTACCAGCAGACCCGCTTCTTCCAAATCTTTGACGGTTTCTTTGCGGCAAAGATCTCTGTCCATGCCAAGATATTTGTCGGGACAGTTGATCATTTTGCCTTTGTCGTTGATAACCGTAAGCATGGCAAGCGCATGCCGCTGCCCCACTTCATAATCCGTAGCGTCGTGTGCGGGGGTGATTTTCAGGGCGCCAGTGCCAAAATCTTTTTCCACGGCTTCATCCGCTATGACGGGTATGGAGCGTCCTGCCAGAGGGATGATTACCTTTTTGCCGATGAGGTCTTTGTAACGGGAATCTTGAGGATTGACGGCGATGGCAGCGTCGGCATAAATGGTTTCGGGGCGCGTGGTGGCGATGACGATGCCGTCGCTCCCATCTTCGCCTTTATAACGCAAGTACCACAGCTTGCCCGCATGCTGCTCGTGTTCCACCTCAATGTCGGACAGAGCCGTGGAGCAGCGCACGCACCAATTTATCAGACGTTTGCCGCGGTAAATATATCCTTTGTCCCACAGACGTTTGAAACATTCATAGACGGATTTTGCGCGTTGTTTATCCATGGTAAAGCGGATATTTCCTTCAGACAAATCCAAACTCCAACCCATTTTTTTAAATTGATTAAAGATGGCATCTCCGCAGTCTTTGTACCATTCCCACACGGTTTGTACAAATTTTTCGCGTCCCAAATCATGACGGGAAAGATGTTGTTCCTTGGAGAGTTTTTTTTCAATGACGTTTTGCGTGGCAATGCCGCCGTGGTCGGTTCCCGGGACCCAGCAGGCTTCCTGTCCAAACATGCGGTGTGCGCGGATTAAAGCGTCCTGCAGCGTATTGTTTAGGGCGTGGCCCATGTGCAGAACCCCCGTAATGTTCGGCGGGGGAATAACGATGACAAAAGGTTTTTTGTTTTTATCTACTCTTGCAGTGAAAAGTTTGGCGTTTTGCCATTTGGCAATAAGTTTTTCTTCTACTTCTTTCGGTTCATAAGCTTTGGGAAGCATGCTGTATTCCTTCGGTTTTGAATTTGCGTGATGTGCCTTCACGCGTAACCTATATATATTTTAGCAATTTGGCGCTTTTCTGCGCGATGCGGTAGCAAAACAAAGGCAAATTATGCAAAAATATATGTATGCCTGAAAACAAACCGTCCGCTCGGGAAGAAGTAGTAGAAGCAGAAGTGTTGGATGAAAACGGCTTGCCCATAACATCCCAGACGCCTCGCGAACATGTGCGCGTGCATCAGGTGCGCGCAGGTTTTTTGTCCGGTTTTTTTGCGCTGGCTTTTAGCTTTATTATGATTCTGTTGAGTGCTGTGGTGGCGGTGTTTATTGTTTTGCCTCTGCTGCTGCTGGGGCGCGTGTTAGGCATGCAAACAAAAAAGTTTCGGCGTTAAAAGCCGCCCGCGCTGAGGGTTTTACAGATACAAAATCTTAAAACCAAGCATAATTTCCCAATCTTGAGAGTATTTGTTTCCCGCCAAGTGCCATCCGCCGCGCAGGTAGACGGAAGATCCGACGTTGACCATGGTTCCCAGTTCAAACTCTCCAATAAGTTCGGCCTCGCCCGGGTTTTTATAGTCTACGGTATAGCGCGGATCAAATTCAAAATACCATTCGTCGGGGAACATAAAACCAAATATGAGGCGGTATCGGCTTTCGTTGATATCGTCGCGTCCGCTGTCTCCGGCAATGGAAAAGATATGGCGATATTCCGTTTCCACAAAGAACCACGGAGCCAGCTGCCATACCAAAAAGACTTCCGGTTCTAGCACCACTTTGCCGTCGCCCAGACTGTCATGACTGGCAGTAGGCCAGATGATTTCCGTTCCGACGCCATAAGAAAATATTTTTTCGGGAGAATAGTCCGTATAAATAAAAGAAGTTGTTATGTCCCCCAAACCTTTTTCAGACACATCGCCTGCACTGTAGCGTGAAAGAGGAATTTCCGCCCCGAATTTCCAGTGGTCATTTAGTTTAAAAGTGGGATTGAATGATAAGGTGGCAACGGTTTCGTTTTTATTGTCGTCTTTGGCTTTAAAGCGCGGCTGCAATTCCAGCGAGGTAACGTTTTCTGTCGGGATGATTCCGTGTACGTAAATATCTTCTTGCAGCTGCGAGGCGGCAGGCAGTGCGGCCAATAGCAATGCGGCGCACAGAGACAAACGTTGAAAAAACATGTTTTTACTCCGATAAACTGAGAAATGGTTGTCGTGGAAAAACGCGGCAGATAAATTTTATCAAAAAAGAAATTTTGTTTTCAAATATGAGGATTATGCGGTGTTGGATTTTCAAAATCTTTGCAATTTGATATAATTTATATGCTTTCTTGGGCAAAATCCTTTTGGAGAGGTGGCCGAGCGGTTTAAGGCACAGTCCTGGAAAGACTGCATACGGGAAACCGTATCGAGAGTTCGAATCTCTCCCTCTCCGCCATTTATTTATGTAAATCCCCGTCCGGTTTTAGGCCGAACGGGGATTTTGCTGTTTGGCGGCATTTGCCGTTATACGTGTTTCTTGTTGCAAAAGTTCTGATAGCACACGTGTACTTCTGTGTAAAATTGCTGAATACGGATAATGTCTTGCAGACTCCAACAACTATGTCTGTATAATTCATGCATGGCGTAACTTATATAATTGTTTGCGAAAACATTCTCACGGAGGCTCTGCGGATTTTCTGCCGACAAGGGTTGTGGGTCATTTCTTGAGCCGAAGCCTTCTATGTTCCAACTGTATGCTTTGTCAAAATAAATAAGGGGCTTGTCGGAGTAATTCGCACGCAGTATCCTATCGTTTTCCATGGCGTTTTGCAATACTTCCGTTATAGATTGCGCATCATGCGTACACGGGTTTTGATCTATCGTTGCGTGAGATGGCAAAAAAGGGGTAACGGATATTTCTATATCTATTTCGTCGGCAAAATGTTTGTTTTCTTTTTTATCTTTTTGAAATTGCGCGTATAGGTCTTGAGCGTGCTGATAGGCTTTTTCAAAACATTCCATAAGTTTTTGGTTTACCCAAAGAAGTTTTTTGACATTTTTATTTGTATAGACAAATAAACTATTAAGACGGCTTTTTCTTTCATGGAATGCATGCGTAAGGGCTTGTTCATATATTTCCTCACAGCTGCGGGGAGCCAACATGCATATGATGTTTTCCAATTCTTTCCGAGTATATGTTTGCAGTTCCTTACGCCACTGCGGCGATGAAAGTTTTTGTATGTGCTTGAACAAATATTCTTTCTTTTTGTCGCCTTTTCTTGTTTTGGCGCCGGAATATATATCCAAAAAATATTTTTGCATATTTATCCTCTTATTCCCAAAGAATACAAGAAAGAAGCGACAACCGCCTGTCGTTTTTGAGAACAGATGTTTATATATAAATTTTTAGAAACCTCTTGTCGTTGCAGACAAAAAGATTTGGTTGTAGTTGTGCGTATAAAAACAGCGTGGTCATGGTTGTTGGCGTTTGCCGCTCCACATGGTGCGGCCTTATTGTCTTACAGAGCGTGTGATGGGTTCTGTCGGGTCTTTGCGGTGCATTCCATGTAAAGCTGTTTTTTGGCAAAACAACGTGGGCGGGGGGTGAAATAATCCATGTAATAGCCGCCGCTTGTGTGTTTTTCTATAAAAGGGATGGTTTTGAGGAGTTCAAAGTTTCTCCGGCGTATGCCGTTTAGCTCCGTCCTATTCCGAAAAAACGGCGCGGCGGGATTAGGTTTTTTGAGCCTTTGATTCCGCCGGCTGTTTGGTAGTGTGGCGGATATGCCGGAAAAAATCCTGTACGCGCGCGTCGCAGCGAATATCTCGGAGCGTGATGGCTTTTTTGAGATGGATGCCTTGTAAGGTGCGGCACCGGCTTAAAGCCACATATGTCTGTCCGGTGGCGAAAGCGCCGCGGTCTATGTCCAAGTACACGCCGTTAAACGTCAGGCCTTGGCTTTTGTGTATGGTAATGGCCCATGCGGGTTTTAGGGGATATTGTTTGAAAAATCCCTGCACTTTCGGTTCCAGTTTTTGCGACAGCGGATTAAACTGGTATTTAACGTCTTCCCAAACATAGGGGGTTACCTGATGAATACGTCCTTTAATTTCCACTTTGATGAAATCTTGCCCCAGATCATATACGCTTCCTATGTCTCCGTTTACCCAATAATGCGCGGGGTTATTGTTTAACATCATAATCTTTGCCCCGCGTTTAAGGCGCAGTTCCGCTTCGGCGGGAACACTTTTTTTCTTAAAATTTTCATCCACCGTGGCGGGATATACAAATTCTTCGCCCTCCAGCGCGTCGAGCCGGAGCCGGTTGCGCCAAGAAGCCCCTTCGTTGGTGGGGGACAGAATGATAGCGTCGTCACAATCCCCGGGTTCCTGCTCGGTTTTGCGGCAATTGAGCAGTTTGTCCAGCTCTGCTTGGGTTACATTGCCCTCTCGGATTTTATTGAGCAGCTGCGCAAAAGTTTCGTCGTTTTTTTGGCGGAAAATGCGGTTCAGCTCAAACACTTCTATTCCCGTTTCTTTGATGACGCGTGCTTCAAAGAAATAGGGGCTTGGATATAAGGTGCGGAAATAATCGAACAATCCTTTTTCCGGATTTTCTTCCACGGGAGGGAGCTGAAACAAATCCCCAAACAAAATTATTTGCTTGCCGCCGAAAGGAATATTTTGACCGGTGGATATGCGCAGGATATGGTCCATGGCGTCCAGCAAATCAGCGCGCAGCATGGAAGCCTCGTCCACAATAATGGTTTCCAATGCGTTTACCGTTTTGCGCGGCAATTTTTTAAGCGCCTGCAAATCCAATAAATTCCCGGGTTTTAAGTGGAAAAAAGAGTGCACCGTTTGGCCCCGTACGTTTACGGCGGCTATGCCGGTGGTAGCCAGCACGACGGTGTTTTTGACGGTGGTGCGGGAAAAAAGGGTGAGCAATGTCGTTTTTCCCGTACCGGCTTTGCCGGTAATCAGAATCAGCGGATGCGATTGCGCCGGAGATTGCAGCAAAGTCAGTGCGTCTTGGAATTCGTCGGTTAGTTCAATCTTTTGCTCGGAAACGGCGGAATAAAGCATACTCCATTATACTATTTTGCTTTTATACAGCGGCAGAACGCTTTTCTTTTCGCAGTTTGCTATCATATTTTTATGAGTGCTTCCATAACGACTGCATTTTTTTTAAGTTTTCTGGCGGGCGCCGCTACCAGTGCGGGCGGGCTGTTGGCTTTTGTGGTCAAAAAAGATAATTTTGCCGCATTGGCTTTGGGCCTTGGCCTTTCGGCCGGCGTCATGTTGTATGTCTCTTTTATGGAGATGATGCCGCAGGCCAAAGAGGCTTTGACCGCTTTGTATGGACTGCAGGCGGGGCCGTGGCTGGCCACAGGCATATTCTTTTCGGGAGTGCTGCTGGCATGGCTTATTGACCGTTTTATGCCGTCGCATCACGTACATTCGGACGCTTTGGAAAAAAAGAATAAATTGCGGCATTTAGGGCTTTTTACCGCACTGGCTTTGGCGGTGCATAATTTTCCGGAAGGACTGGCTACATTTATGGCTTCTGTGGAAGATATGACGCTGGGTGTTTCCGTAGCCGTGGCGGTGGCCATACACAATATTCCCGAAGGCATTGCCGTGGCGCTGCCCGTATACCATGCCACCGGCAGCAAAAGAAAAGCTTTTGCATACTCTACATTTTCCGGCTTGGCGGAACCGTTGGGGGCCATATTGGGTTATGTCATTTTCCGCAGTGTTTTGAGCGATGCGGCCTTTGGCGTCATGTTTGCGTTTGTGGCGGGAATTATGGTGTATATTTCCTTGGATGAGCTGCTGCCCACGGCCCATGAATACGGGGACGGCCACGGGGTGATTTGGGGCGTCATCGGCGGAATGATGATTATGGCATTGTCTTTGCTTATTTTTTAATTGGTTCCGTTCGTCTGCCGTTTAGAACAGATACGGCGCCAATAGGAAGGAAATCATGGTGCCTATGGAATAGCTCGTTACATTGACCGCCACGCTGAGCGCCGCCGCATTGCGCAAAGACAGCTGTTTGCGGTTAAACGTCCAAATAAACAGCGCTTCAAATGCAACGCAGAAAAACCACAAAACCGCTGTTTCCGTGACAATATTTCCCAGCCATTGCCATGTCAGCGGCATGGTAATCAGATTGGCTATCACCACGCTGTAAATCACGCGGAAACTTTTACCCGTATATACCAAATAAGCAAAGGCCGCCAAAGCCTCCGTCAGCAAAATCAGCAGCAAAGACATCCATGCATCAGCGCGAAGCAAAGAATTGACGGTGCGGGGCTGGGGTGCGGGAGTAATCAATAAATCGTTCTCTCGTACGGTAACGGTAAAAGCATCTCGCAGTTTGCGCGGAGAGGTAAAAACATTGCTTTCGCGTTTTATTCCGTCCGAAAAATCAATGATCAGTTTTTGATACGGCGTATAGCGGTAAGCAATGGAGAAACAGCCGCTTTCCGAACAGTATAATTTTTGTAAACCGTATTGGCCCAACGGGGCACTTTGCAGGCATTGATTGTCATCGCATTGTATTTGTTCGCTGGTTTGAGGCAATATGAAAAGCGGTTGTTGCGTTTGATAAACAAAGTCAAAAGTCATTTCCGGTTTGGGGAACACGCCTCCCCACGCAGTAATACACAAAAAATAAAGTAAAGACAAAAGGCAAAATTTTTTCATAATTTTCGTCCTGTATTTTATATTTGCTATTATAACATTATACGAGAGAAAGGGGGAATCTATGTCGTTTACAAAAACGCAACTTAGCCGCTATGCCGACGTAATGGTGTGGGCCATGGAGAACGCCCGCCGCGGCGGAAAATTTAAGAAATACGATACGGTGCTGGTTCGTTATGATCTGGCCGCCGCCCCGTTGGCGTGGGCGGTTTATGAACGTTTGCTTCAAAAACGTTATCATGCCGTGGTGCGCGCCAATGCGCCGGAAGAGTTTACACGGTCGTTTTATACATTGGCGGACGATAAACAGTTGGCGTATATTGCGGCGGGGGAAAAAGAGTTTCAGCAAAGCATAAACGGTCTGATTTCTCTAAGAGCGCCGGCGGATTTGACCGCATTGAAAAACGTAAATCCCTCTCGCATTGCGCGCGCCGCCGTCGGGCGCAAGAGTTTGCGTGAAATTTTAGACCGTACGGAGCAAGAAGGACTTTTTTCGTGGACGCTGTGCAATTATCCTACCCAAGAAATGGCCGCTCAAGCGGGGGTTTCGCTTAAGGAATATGCGGCACAAGTGGCCAAGGCTTGTTTCTTAAATGACAAAGATCCGGTCAAAAAATGGCGGCAGGCCATGGCTCAAATAGCCGATATAGGGGCGTGGCTTAACGGTTTGAAAATAAAGAAACTGTGTCTGAAAAGCATGCATGCCGACTTGGAAATTACGTTGGGCGAACAGCGTAAATTTATATCCGGCGGAGGGAATAATATTCCGTCTTTTGAAATTTTTACTTCTCCGGACTGGCGCGGTACACGCGGCGTGTATTATGCCGATTTGCCCTCATACCGCAGCGGCAATTACGTCAGTGGCGTGCGGCTGCAGTTTCAAAACGGCCGCGTTGTCAAAGCTGCCGCAGACCAAGGGCAGAATTTTTTGCGTAAAATGCTGGCCATGGACCGCGGCGCGGCACAGGTGGGAGAGTTTTCTCTGACGGACCGCCGTTTTTCCAAGATAGACAAATTTATGGCGGATACTTTGTTTGACGAAAATTTCGGCGGCCGGCACGGCAACTGCCATTTGGCCGTGGGCGCCAGCTATGCCGATACTTTTGCCGCAGACGTACGCAAACTGGACAAAAAAATGAAAGCGCGGCTTGGATTTAACGAGTCTTCTTTGCATTGGGATTTGATTAATACGGAGGAAAAAGCCGTATACGCAATATTGGAAAGCGGCAAAAAGATGTTGCTCTACGAAAAAGGCCGTTTTTTGCATTAAGCTGGGTCTTTTAGCCCTCGGCGCATGGGTCCTATGGCCCTTGTTGTCTGCGGGTAAGTTTTTTAAACTGAGAGTGTAAGAATTTCATTCAAAAGGAGCTGTTATGAAAAAAGTAGTGGTTTTGCTGTGTATGGCTGTTTTGGGAACGGGAGCTTTTGCTTTTTCTCCGGCGGATGTCGTTCGCGCCGCCAATATACAAAAGGCGGTGGAGCAAGCGGCCCTACAAGCGGCTGAACAGCAGGCTTGCGTAGAAGAATTGCAGGGGAATGTAAAAGCACGTTTGGAATCTTTCAAAAAATTTGCTTATAATCGCGCTTATTATGAGTATGGCATGCTGTTCCAAGGCATGGACGGACTGCGCAGAGCGTATTTGAAATTGCATGAAGCTTCGGCGGAGGCGGCCCAAGCTTTGGTGCAAGAGATTAATGAACCTATTGTCATAGACCAAGGCAAACGGGAAATACGTATTGCTGATTTTGTACGCATGGAGTCCTGCATGATTGATTTCCCCAGTGAAGAGGCCCGCTGGGAAGCGTGGAGCAATATGCTGGAGGAAGATTTGAAAGCCGTTCGATAGGAGCGGTTTTTCTTCTGTGCGGTGTTTCTGTTTGGAACACGTAAAGCAGATTTGAAAACTCCCCGTTTGCAAACGGGGAGTTCTTTATCGAGGGATTAATAAAAATGTTTATAAAAAACGTACAAACTGTAAAAAATCCCCGACCGTGTCAGGGAAAAAAGAAAATCTGCCATTAAAAAATTAAAGTTCGTCGTGCAGTACTTTCAGCGTTGCTTTTTCTTTGGCTACGGGCAGACATTCCTGCACGCGGTAATGTTCTCCCGCCGTGTGGGCCAGTTTCTCTATATCTGCGTCCGTTAATACTTCTTTATCATAGGTGGTGCGGAATTCATAGCCTATGCCGCTTTGGCGTATTAAGTCCATAGATTGGTGTAAAATGGAAAAATTAAAATCTACGCCGGTAATCAGCGCGTATTTTTCCAGCGGGGCTTTTAAGTCCATGGCGATAAAATCCACCAATTTCTTGTCCAATAATTCTTTTATCATGTCCGGACGAGTGCCATTGGTATCCAGTTTGACGGCATAGCCCATGGACTTGATTTTGGCCAAAAACTGAGGCAAATCATCAAACAAGGTCGGTTCTCCGCCGGACACCACCACTCCTTCCAGCGTACCTTGCCGGCGTTTCAAAAATGCGTCTATTTCCTCTTCGGCGACGGGTTCGGTGAATAAATGCGGATATACCAGCTCCGGATTATGGCAATAACGGCAACGAAAATTGCACCCTTGGGTGAATATCACAGCCGCCGGCCGTCCCGGAAAGTCTATGAGCGTGAATTTAAGGAGCCCGCCTATTTTCATCCGAATACCCGTCGCCAAAAAAGGGAAATTATTTATTGCAGTCGCAATCGCATCCGCAGCCGACGCGCATGTTTTTGCGCATGGCAAATTCTTCTTTTTTGCCTTTATTCCAGTTCTGCACCGGCCGCAAATAACCCACTACGCGGCTGTATACTTCGCATTTGGAACCGTGTACGTCCTGCATTTCTTTTTTCAGTTCCGAGATTTTGTTTTCTACAATTTGTTTTTCTTCAGCAGTCATTTTTTTTACTCCGTTTTGCTTCTTGGCCGGTTTGCGTTTGTTTGTAGGGTAGCGTTTTGTCCGCAGACGGCCTGCTTTTCGGGCGGGTTCGGCGCGCCGAAAAGGGATTGCTTTTGCAAATTATTTGCTGTAGAGTTGTTCCTCCAGCAAGCGCACTTGACGTTCCAGTTCTTGCATGCGTTCGGCCTTGCATTTGGGGCATTCAAAGTGTTCGCCCTCTATGTAACCGCATTTCGGGCAGACGCTGAACGTCGGCGTGATGGAGAAATATGGCAATGTATACTTCTCGCATACGGTTTTGATGAATTTCTTCATCGCTTCCAAATCTTTAATGCGTTCTCCCGTAAAAATATGCTGTACGGTGCCGCCCGTATATTTGGACTGGATATTGCTCTGTAAGTCCAGCATTTCAAATACGTCGTCGGTATAATTGACGGGCAGCTGAGACGAGTTCGTATAAAAAGGCTGATGGCCTTGTTTATATAACTCTTCGTCTGCACAGATAATTTCGGGATAGCGTTCTTTGTCCAGCTTGGCCAGCCGGTAAGAGGTTCCCTCGGCGGGCGTAGCTTCCAAGTTGTAGTTGTTGCCGGTTTCTTCTTGGAATTTGACCAATGTTTCACGCATAAACGTCAACACTTTTTCGGCAAATGCGCGGCCTTTCTCGGTGCCGATGTCTTCTCCGATAAGGTTGACGGCCGCTTCGTTGAGGCCCACCAGCCCGATGGTGGAGAAGTGATTTTTCCAGTATTCGTTAAAACGCTGTTTAACCGTTCGCAGATAAAAGCGCATGTACGGATATAAGTTGGCATTGGTGAAACGTTCAATTACTTTGCGTTTTATTTCCAAGCTTTCCTTGGCCGTTTCCATGCGGTCCAGCAGGTTTTTGAAAAATTCATTTTCGTCTTTGGACAAATAGCCCAAACGCGGCAAATTGATGGTAACTACGCCGATGGATCCCGTCAACGGGGCCGAGCCGAACAGCCCGCCGCCGCGTTTGCGCAGTTCTCGGTTGTCAATGCGCAGACGGCAGCACATGGAACGGGCGTCTTCGGGATTCATGTCCGAATTGATGAAATTGGCGAAATACGGGATACCGTATTTGGCCGTCATTTCCCACAGCGGGGTCAGTTTGGGGTTGTCCCAATCAAAATCTTTGGTGATATTATAGGTCGGAATGGGGAACGTAAACACGCGGCCCTTGGCGTCTCCCGCCAGCATAACTTCACAGAATGCGCGGTTTAACAAGTCCATTTCGTTTTGGAACTCTTTGTATGTTTTGTCCATCAGTTTGCCGCCGATGATGACGGGCTGATCCTTATAGTAAGAAGGAACGTTCAAATCCAACGTCAGGTTGGTAAACGGCGTTTGGAAACCCACGCGGGTAGGTACGTTGACGTTAAACAGGAATTCCTGCAGCGCCTGTTTTACCTCGTCATATGACAGTTTGTCATAATAGATAAACGGAGCCAGCAAGGTGTCAAAGTTGGAGAAGGCTTGGGCTCCGGCGCTTTCACCCTGCAGGGTGTAGAAAAAGTTGACCACTTGGCCCAAAGCCGTGCGGAAATGTTTGGCCGGTTTGCTTTCTGCTTTGCCGACCACACCCGTAAAACCGCTGAGCAGCAAATCTTGCAAATCCCAGCCTACGCAATAGGCGCCCAGCAGGCCCAAATCATGCAGGTGAAAGTCTCCCTCCGTGTGCATGCGTTTTACTTTTTCGGGATAAATTTTATTAAGCCAGTAAATTTTGCTGATTTCCGAAGAAATATAATTATTCAGTCCTTGCAACGAGTATCCCATATTGCTGTTTTCGTTTACCTGCCAATCCAGCTGTTGCAAATACTGGTCCACCAATTCCACATTGAATTTGGAAGAAATTTCGCGTATGCGCGCATGCTGATCGCGGTACAAAATATAGGCTTTGGCTGTTTTATGGTAATTGGAGGTCAACAATACGTCTTCTACAATGTCTTGTACATTTTCCACATTCGGAGTCGTATCGGAATAAAGCTGTTGAATAATGTTAATGGCGCGAATAGTCAATTTTTTGGCGGTTTCCGCGTCAAATTCTCCGGTAACTTCTCCGGCTTTGGCTATGGCTTTGGTAATTTTCTGAGAGTCAAAAGGCTGAATGGTGCCGTCTCTTTTGACGATATGCGTAATCACTTCTGAGTTTTCCATGGTAATAAGTCCTGTTTGTGTGGTAGCCGCGCTGGCATAAACCCGCGACAGTTAAATTTTTACATAAAAAAATAAAAATTGCAAATCCCCTATACAAAGCGTGCCGCGCTTGTACCAAAAAAGTAATTTTTCCGTCTGAGAATATTTGTCAAAAAAGGTATTTTCAGGCGGTAAAATTTACCGCGGCAAACATGCCAGATAGTAATTTTTCCTATTAAAAAATAGCATTTTTTGTGGCTTCAAAACAAGCGTTTTCTTTTGTTTGGAAAAGAAAAAGCCTGCTTGACCTGACGGTATGAAACTGATTAAATTAAAATAAGGAGGGGATTATGGACTTTTATCAAATCATTTCTTTAGTTGCCGTTATCGCTTTTGTCGTATTGGTCATATATGCCGTTGTAACGCTGACGCAAGTACGGCGCACGGCGGAGGCTTTGGAATATCTGGCTACGCTGGCGGCCGAGAATGTGGCCAAGACGCAAAGCACATTTGATTTGCTGAATAATGTTTCTTCGCTGCTGGATAATACGTTTTATAAAGCCTTGCGGCTAGGGGTGGATATTATGAACAAATACCGCTCGGCAGTCCGCAAATGAACGCTTTTGTTTTTCAAAAGCCTCCCTGCGCAAAAGGGAGGCTTTTTAATTGATCCACCATATGCCGGCGTTTAAGTAACCCGCAAATAGCAGCCATAGCAGATAGGGCAGCAACAGATATGCGGAGGTACGGTTTTCTTTGTTTAGGCGTGCTGCCAGCCAGCCGGCGCATAGGAGCATAGCCAAAAGTATGGCCAGCGCCGCGGCGGGAGCGTGTGCTGCAAAAAACACCGGCGTCCATGCCGCGTTCAAAAGCAGCTGCAGAATAAATAAAGCGGTATTGGCGGCGTTTCCGCCGCGTCGGCTGATCAGAAAACCCGTTACCCCCATGAGAATATACAATATTCCCCACATGATGCCGAACAGTCAATCCGGCGGGGCGAAAGGCGGCTGGCGTAATGAATGATACCAGTCTAAGTGATTTTGCACGGCTCCTGTTCCGATAAAAGCCGGCAGCTGGCAGAGCAATATCCAAAAAATAAACGACAGCCAAGGTTTGCATTTTTTCATGTTTGCGTTCATGGTCTCACTATAACTTTTTTCCGGTTTTGTTTGCAGCGCAAAAAAAGGATTAGATGGCGCGGCGCGGCTGCAGGCTCTGTCTTTTCTGGTCTAAATAAAAATGCTAAAATAAAAAAAGAATTCTTTATAATACGCAAAGCAAGCGAGGCGTTATGGACACCAAACTCATTACCGAAATTACCCAGTGGCTGAAAAGCACCGATTTGGCCGAATTTTGCTACGAGAAAAATCATAATTGCATAGAGATCAAAACCCGCGAAGCTTTGCCGGAACCGACGCAGTTTTTTTGTCATCTGACGGCGGTAACGTCTCCGGCGCTGGGTTTTTATAAATCCGCCGCCAAGGGCAAAAGCCTTCCGTTGAAAGAAGGACAAAAAGTCAAAGAAGGCGACAGTCTTGGTCTGGTGGAAACCATTTCCCAAAAACATAAAATTACCGCGCCCGTGGCCGGCACGCTGCGTATTATTTCCGCGGAAGAAAACAAACCCGTGGAATATGGACAACCTTTGTTTTTTATTGAACCGTAGAGGCCGCCCATGAGCGCAAATGTACATATTCATCCTTTCAAAAAAGTTCTCATCGCCAATCGCGGCGAAATTGCTTTGCGCGTGATTCGCACGCTCAAAGAAATGGGCATTAAATCGGTGGCCGTCTATTCCGAGGCGGACCGCGGCAGTCTGCATGTGCGCATGGCAGATGAAGCCGTATGTATCGGCGCGGCGCCGTCTCCCTTGAGCTATTTGAATATAGACGCCGTTGTTACTGCCGCCAAAATGACAGGGGCGGACGCCATACATCCGGGATACGGTTTCTTGTCCGAGAATGCCGATTTTGCAGAAGCCGTTACTAAGGCCGGCATTACCTTTATTGGTCCCACCGCGCATGCCATTCGCATGCTGGGGGTCAAAAGCACCGCGCGGGAAATAGCCGTTAAAGGCGGCGTGCCCATTACCCCGGGATCTGACGGGGTGGTCGGGAAGAATTTCCGCGAAGTGGCGCGTAAAATCGGTTTTCCCATAATGATTAAAGCTTCTTTGGGCGGCGGCGGCAAAGGAATGCGCGCTTGTTTTGAAGAAAAAGATTTAGAACGCATGATGAAAACCGCACAGGCGGAGGCGAAAGCCAATTTCGGCGATGACCGCGTGTACTTTGAAAAACTCGTTTTGAATCCGCGCCATATAGAAGTACAGGTGGCGGCCGACAATTACGGCCACGCCATCGCTTTCGCCGAGCGCGACTGCAGCATGCAGCGCCGACACCAAAAACTGGTGGAGGAATCCCCGTCCCCGTTCGTAGACGCACAAACGCGCAAAAAATTGCAGCAAGCTGCCGTTAAACTCGTTAAGGCGGCGGGTTACCGCGGGGTGGGCACGGTGGAATTTTTAATGGCGCAGAACAAAGAATTCTATTTCATGGAAGTAAATACGCGTTTGCAGGTGGAGCATCCCGTAACGGAAGCCGTTTGCGGCTATGATTTGGTTAAAATGCAGATACGCATCGCGCAAGGAGAACCTTTGTGCATTGGACAAGACGATGCGTCCGTTATCCGCTGCCACGCCATTGAACACCGTATTAATGCAGAAGACAGCGAACGTAATTTTACTCCCTGCCCGGGAACAATTGAAGAATGGATTCCCGCCGGCGGTTTGGGGGTGCGTGTAGACAGCCATATCTATACGGGCTATACCATACCCAGTTATTATGACAGCTTAATCGCTAAACTGATTTTAACCGCGCCGGACCGCGACAAACTGCTGGCCCGCAGCCGCCGCGCTTTGGAAGAATTTAAGGTGGGCGGCGTGAAAACCACCATTCCTTTCCATCAAAAAATCGTTAATAATCCGGATTTTATGGCGGGAAACATGGATACGGGACTTATTGAACGCATGTTGGAAGCGGAAAAAACGAATGATAAAAGCGAAAAATAAAATTTTAGGCTGCCGCGCTTTGGCCAAGCGATTGCAAACTTGGCGCAGCGAAGGGAAAAAAATCGTTTTTACCAATGGATGTTTTGATATTTTACACGCAGGACACGTAAGCGTGTTGGAGTTTTCCCGTGCGAAAGGGGATGTGCTGATCGTCGGCTTAAACAGCGACGCTTCCGTCAAACGCCTAAAAGGGCCGTCCCGTCCGGTCAATACGCAAGCCGACCGTGCTTTGGTGTTGGCGGCTTTACAGGCGGTGGACGCCGTGTGTATATTTGAAGAAGATACGCCGTACAACCTGATAAAACTGGTTCGGCCGGACGTGTTGGTCAAGGGCGGCGATTATAAACCCGCAGAAATTGTGGGGCGTGAATTTGCAAAAAAAGTGGTGCGTTTTGCGCTGTTGAAAGGACGTTCCACCACCAATATTATAAAGAAAGTACAGAAGTAATCCGGTACAAAAGGAAAAGAATATGTCTGATATTTTGGAAAAGTGCAGAAATTACAAAGATGCCAAATTGGCCATGCGCATGGGAATTTACGGTTATTTTCAGCCCATTGAAAGCGCTCAGGGGCCGGAAGTGATGTTGGGCGGCAAGAAATACATTATGGCGGGGTCCAATAATTATTTGGGTTTGGCAGACGATCCTGAAATGAAAAAGGCCGCCGCGGAAGCGGCGCTGAAATACGGTACGGGATGTGCGGGTTCGCGCTTTTTGAACGGGAATACGATTTTTCACGATCAGTTGGAGCAGCGTTTGGCGCGTTTTAAACGCAAACAGGCCGGTTTACTCTTTTCCACCGGTTATCAAATGAACTTGGGTGTAGTGTCTTGCTTGGTAAAGAAAGGGGATTATGCCATTGTGGATAAGCTGGATCATGCCAGCATTTTGGACGGAGTGAAACTTTCTGACGGAGAAATGGTGCGCTTTAAGCATAATGACCCCGCTGATTTGGACCGCGTACTTTCTAAATTGCCGGAAGCGGCCGGAAAGCTTATTATTGTAGACGGCGTATTCAGCATGGAAGGGGATATTTGCCCGTTGCCTGATATTGTAAATATCGCTAAAAAGTACGGCGCACGTATTATTGTAGATGACGCGCATGCCACCGGTATTATTGGCAAAACGGGCCGCGGCACTTGTGAATATTTTGGTTTGGAAAACGGCGAAGTGGATTTGGTGGTTGGCACGTGTTCCAAAACTTTTGCCACGGTAGGCGGGTTTGTAGTGGGCGATGAAGACGTTATTCACTATATCCGGCACAATGCCCGCAGTCAGATTTTCTCGGCCGCTTTGCCGCCGGCTTCCGTGGCGTCCATTAACAAAGCGCTGGAATTGATAGAAAATGACACTTCCCGAAGGGATAACCTTTTCCGAATGACGGACGATTTGAAAAAAGGCTTGCGCGAGCTGGGTTATGATTTGGGCCACAGCACCACGCCGGTTATTCCCGTGCATATCGGCAGCAATGAAAATTGTTTCAAAATGTGGCGGGCTTTGCATGAACTGGGTATTTTTTCCAACCCCGTAGTCAGTCCCGCCGTTCCTCCGGGGCAGGCGCTGATGCGTTTAACCTTAATGGCCACGCATACCGATGAACACGTGCGCAAGATTATTGAGGCCTTCGCCAAGGCGGGCCGCACGGTGGGCATTATCAAATAAGAAATATAAAACCCCGCTTCGGCGGGGTTTTCCGTTTAGGGGGCGCAAATTATGGCTCAGATTATTGTAAAAGACGCGGAAAACGAATTAAAAAATTTTGTTGATTTTCCTTATCGCTTGTACAAAGACAATTCCTGCTGGGTGGGAGAATTGAAAACTGATACGTATAAGCTGCTTCGACTGGACAATGCTTTTTGGCGGCGTGCGCGCCGTAAGCTTTTGCTGGCGTATAAAGACGGCCGTGCCGCAGGGCGGCTGTGCGTGCTGGTCAATGACGTATACAACGAATATCATAAAGAAAACATCGGTTTTTTCGGTTTTTTTGATTGCATAAACGACCCCGTCGTTTCCCGCGCCTTATTTGAAGAAGGGGAAAAGTGGCTGCGCGCCCAAGGCGTCGGTGCTGTACGCGGGCCGGCCAACCCGTCTTCCAATCATGTATATGGTCTTTTAACGGATAATTTCGACAAAATGCCTTCCATTATGATGCCGTATAATTTCCCGTATTATATGGATTTGATAGAAGGGGAGGGATACGGCAAAGTAAAAGATTTGCTGGCTTTTCACCGTACGCGCAACGATAAATTTTCGCCGCTGTTTGAAAAAATCGTGGCGCGGGCGGGCCGTGCCAAAGGCCTGAAACTGCGGCGGCTTAACTTAAAAAATTTAGATGAAGAGGCAAAAATTATCCGCAAAATTTACAATGAAGCTTGGGCGAACAATTGGGGCCATACGCCTATTGGCGAACAAGAAATGCGCGATATGGTCAATGAACTCAAATGGATTGTGCGACCCGAAGGCACCTGTGTGGCGGAGGTGGACGGCGTGCCGGCCGGTTTCTATATTGCCATACCGAATATGAACCATGTGCTGAAAATTCTGCGCGGCACCCTGATTAACCCGTGGCGCACGCTGAAGGCTCTGTTAAAATGGCCCAAAATACGTGATGCGCGTTTGATTATGCTGGGTGTGGAACCCGGATTTAGAAAACGCGGCATTGATTTGGTACTCATTAAACACATTGTAGAATACGGAGTGGCCGTGTGGGACGAGGCGGAACTGTCGTGGATTTTGGAAGACAATGAAGGCATTATCCGCGGTATGACCGAAGCCGGCTGTTACCAAACCAAACGTTACCGTTTGTACCAAAAAGAATTGTAAAAATCTTCAGCAGAAAATAAAACGCCGCCCCATTACTTGAGGCGGCGTTTTGTATGGCGGAGAATATGCGAAAAAGAGTACGGCATGGCTGTGTATTTGTCATCTAGAGGTGTTTTTGCTCAGCATATCCTCTTTGTTTTACGCAAGCAAGTCATGCCGGAAACCGCTTTCGGACATGCCGATATAAAAAAATGAACCTTCTTTGCACAAGCGGTCATCGGAATTTTTATGCTTATTTGCCATTGTTGAGTCGTTGCCGTTTCTTGACCGGCTTCTTGCCGAGGCTTGACTCGTTTTTTTTTTTTGATACCCTATACAT
>CALUXG010000016.1 GCA_944324685.1 uncultured Elusimicrobiales bacterium | reverse complement strand
GAGAATACACAAGGCCAGCGGCCCCAGATACGGAATAAACCATATCAGCTGCCACCAGCCGCTCATTCCCGCGTCATGTAATCTTCGTGCGCGCGGGGCCGCCAAAAGTACAAAATCCGCCACAATGACCACAGGAAGCGCAATAAACATGCCCAGCCAGCCGTAACCGTCATTGGTGTAAAAATCTCTTGCTCCGGAGCCGGCAGCGGTTGCTACTGATATAAACAGAATCATGAACAAGATGATGTCAACTGCCCACATGCAGAGCCAATAAATCCAAAAATCTATCCTCCCCGTGCGGCCTTTAAATTCAAACAGCCAGCGTTTCAGTTCAAAACTGCCGTTGCTTTGTTCCGGAGCGGCACCGAAGCGGTTTTCTTTTTGCTGGCCCGGCAGTGCCATAAAGATAAGCAGCAGGAAAGAGCCCACAAAAGGAAAAAACCACAACAGCTGCCACCAGCCGCTCATGCCTAAATCGTGCAGACGTCTGGTCCGGACAGATAAGAGCAAAACCTGTCCGCCAAGCAGTATGAAAGCAAAAATGGCGGCATACAACCATTCCAGCTGGGATATAAAGAATATAACGCCGACAACAATCTGTATAATGATGATCAGTCCGACTTGCAAACCAAGCAGCCACAGCCAATAGGGCCAAAATTCCGCCCGTCCGGCTCTGCCTTTGAAATCAAAGACATGTTCCAACGGACCGGTCAGATAGGGGAGAATGGATTTCATGCCAAGTTTCCTCCTTGATGAATAAGATCTTCGGTTTCCCGCATGGCCTGCAGGGTGGTGTTCAGCAGTTTGTCCAGCTCCCAGCCCAGCATGTCCGCGCCCTGTTTTATCACGTCGCGCGAGCAGCCGGCAGCAAATTTTTTGTCCTTAAACTTTTTTTTCAGGCTGGAGAGTTCCATGTCTTTGCAGCTTTTGGACGGCCGCATGCGGGCGGCCGCTTGTATCAGTCCCGTCAATTCATCAGAGGCGAAAAGAAATTTCTCCATTTCATCTTCCGGCTTTACGTCGCTGGCTATGCCGTATCCATGGCTGCATACGGCGTGAATCAGCTCCGGCTCGGCGTGGATTTGTCCCAAAAGTTCCGGCGCTTTTTTGCAATGCTCCTGTGGATATTGTTCAAAATCTATATCGTGCAGCAGCCCGCACAAGGCCCAAAAATCCGCTTCCTGCCCGCGGCCGGCGCGTATGGCATACCAGCGCATAACCGCCTCCAGCGTCAGAGCGTGCAACAAATGGAACGGCTGTTCGTTATATTGTCTCAATAAAGACAGGGCTTCTTCGCGCGAAATATGGGTTTGCGGCATATTAGGCTCCTTAAACAAAAAATTAAAACGGCCACACCGTATATTGATCTTGCATAAAAAGCAGTACGGTCGGATCTTGAAACATGGCGTCTTTGAGGAATTTCTTCTTCAGGCTGGGTCTTACGGTCGTGGCGCTGTAAATGGCTTTATTATATTGCGGAAAGTAAGCGCGCAAATATGGATATTTGCCCAAGCTGCCGGCTATGGCAAACGGATGATAGCGGCGCAGCAGATCCGTCATTTCTGCATTCAAAGCGGTACGCTTTTGTGCGTTGTCTTCGTCATCTTCAAAACCGTTTGGCAGGCGCAGCAAAATGGGCAGACCGTTGGCGTTTAATAGATCTGCCGTCTCGCCGGCATCGGTTTCAAAGAGCAGTTTGCGCGGGGATATGCCATATTGCGCCGCCAGCCGTTTGATTTCATTCACGTCTTCTTGCGTCAGTTCCGTTTTCAAATCCAGCCAATAGGTTTTTGTCTGCGGATTTTCTATGGCTTCAAACAGGGAGGACAAAGGTATGGCCTGCTCAAATTTCGTTTCGTCATGAGCCAGCATCAAGCGGCCGCTAACGCGGTTAATGTCTATTTCAAAACCTTCAAAATAAGCGTCTTTGGCTTGAGCGCGCCGAATGGAATTGACGGCATGTATCAAATGTACTTGCGGGCGTTTGTCCAAGGAAACCAAGGCAGACGGCGCCGCGATGGGTCGCAGTGGCCGCATCTGCAGCTGTACGTACACAAACGAGCCTGCCGCATACAGAACAGCCGCTCCAAGCAACGCCGACAGGAAAAAATAAAATTTCTTCATACGGTTATTGTAACAATTTCGGCGGGCGAACTACAAAAAACGCCCGTCGTGAAAACGGGCGTTTGAGTATAACTTTGTTTAAGCCTGCGCGTCAAAGCGATTTTGGCCCGGGGTGGAAGGCAAGACCCAAAATATAAACAAAATAAGATTTCCGATTAACGGCAGGAATGTAATGAACCACCACCATCCGCAGCGGTTTGTATCATGCAGGCGGCGTACGCCAATGGCCAATCCGGGCAAAATCATGCCTAAGGAATAAAGCAATTGGAGCAGCCAAAAGAAAGAGCCTAACATATTATCCATAAGGCTCAACATGGTCAAAATGAGATAGATGATCAGATAAAACAGAACAAACATCCAAAACTGCTGCCGCGTGGCACGGCCCTTAAAATTGACATAATTTTTTGTTATAACGTCCAAAAAATACGTTTTTATGATATTCATAATTTCCTCCCTTGAAAATGACTCCATTATTACTATATCATAAAATTACCTTTTTGCGCATGGATTATCTTTTTTACACACGTCTATCCATGGCGCGCCGGTCAACTGTTGCAGCTGCTGAGGTGTCAAGCGTACGGCGTTGTTGACGGCGCCCGCAGCCGGATATACTTGTGCAAAACTGCGTATGCTTTCATCCAAATACACGCCGACTCCTTCCGGCAATGCAAAAGGGCAAACTCCGCCGGCTGGATGGCCGGTGAGCGTTTCCACTTCTTCCCTGAGGGCGAAAGCGGCTTTTTCGCCAAAAAAAGCTTTATATTTGTGGTTGTCTACACGGACATTGCCGGCGGCGCAAATCAGCACTGGTCCCATTTTTGTCTTAAAGACCAGCGTTTTAACAATATGTTCCGGCGCACAGCCTACGGCTTTTGCCGCCAATTCCACCGTGGCGGAAGATTGATCAAAGGTAAGCAAACGGTCTTGCAAACCGTGTTGCAGAAAAAAAGTTTTTATCTCATTGACGCGCATATTAGTCGTAAAAATGGCTGAATTCCCTTAAGCTTTCTCCCAGCGCTTTGGCGCTGACGGAGGTTTTGGAGGGATTAAAGTCCTCGTCGTAATTTGTCATGCCGCCGTAATTGTTCAGTACGGAAATGATTTGTTTTTCGCGGATGGCTTTGTTGGTGTAACTCATGATCAGGGTCCAAGACCGCTCGGTTGGGTCAAACAAATCCATTCCGGAGCTGTAATCGGAGGCGGGATTGACGCATTGCAATGCGTGGCGCATTAAGGCCGGCACAATGTCGTAATGGGAGGTTCGGTAGTTTTTTTCTCCCCCTTCTTTGGAGGGCCACCATATCAACAACGGGACATGCGTCTGATATTTTGCGAAATTGCTGTTGTGGCCCCAAAAATTATGGCGCGTGTCGTTTATTTCTTGGCCGTGGTCTCCTGTAACGATGATAATGGTGTTCTTGTCCAAACCGCGCTGCGCAAGCTGGGCAAACAAATCTCCCAGCAAACTGTCAATATAATGCAGGGAATTTTTGTAGCGGTTCATATACGGGAGCGGGTCTGTGTTTTTTGTCAGAAGAAGATAATTCATTTGATCTGCATACGGAACGAAAGGCGTGGCATAATCCGGCGGAAAATCCTGTCCGTGGGCGGCGTCATAGAATAGAAAACCGAAAAAAGGTTTGCTCTTGTCTCGTGTATCCAAAAAATCCAAAAAGTCTTTTTGGGCGTCAACGTCCCGTTCCCATTTGGTGTCCCCATCTGAAGAAATGCGCAAGTCAGGTATATGTGAAAATACGTTTTGGTTAAACTCGGGGCTGTTTAAGCGGGAACTGGCATAAATGCCGAAAGTATACCCTTGGTTGTCCAATTCTTCCATCAAAACAGGGCGTACTTTGGCGCCGGTAACCGCATCCCAATATGAATACGGCATGGAGTACATCAGGGAAAAGACTCCCGCTTCCGTGGCGTTTCCTCCGCTTAAATGATTGGTGAAATAAAAAACATCGGAGTCGTCTTTATAAGCGGTATACAAATGGGGCATAATCTGAGGTGTAAAACCGTCCGCGCGCCACGAATCTATCAAAATCAATAAAATATTTGGTTTTTCCGTTGGAGCGCATTGCATGGCCGCCAACGGATAGTTCAAGGCGCCGCTTCGGGGAATAGTATAGGGAAGGCTTTTAGGTTCAAAGCCCATTTTACGCAGACGGCGGTTCATGCTCAGCGGCTGCGCCCACGGCAGATACGTCGCTTGCGTGAGTATTGCCGGTACGGCCATAAATTTACCCCAAGCGTACATGGCGTTATATCCGGCAAAAACAAAGAGAAGTACCAATGCCAGCACGGCGGCTGTTTTACCTTTCCACGGCGTTTGGCGGGCCAATTTGGTCAGTCCCCATGTGCTGCATCCCACTGCGGCGGCGGACAAAGCGCCCAGCAGATACATGGACGTCGGAAAAAGGAAAATTTCCCGTCCGGCCGGCCCAAAGAACAGCTGCAGCATAGCCAAACTGAGGTGGAAACGATATTGGCTGTATATGAAGACGTCCAGAAGAAAAATAAGATTAAATAAAGTTCCCAAAACGACCGCTCCCCAAACGGCGGTACGCGGACCGATAAGGCGAAGCAACAGCAAAACTACCAACAATCCCGCTGCAAACATCAGGCAATTGCCCGGGATAAATAAAGCCGTAAAGAGTGTTCCTAAAAGTGACGGATAAAAACCGCTGATCAGAAAATAAGACAGCGACAGCAAGCACCAGAAAAGGAATTCAAACAGGCAAAAAATCAAGATGTTTTTTACATTCATAGTATAAAAATTATAGCTTTTTTCAATGCAGGAAAGAGGAGGCAATTGGATTGTTTTGTTGCCTGTTATTTAGGACCCGCGGACGCAGCAGGAACAAGCGCGCCGAGGATTTCGGCCAGTTTGCCTTCTTTGTCCCCCGCTAATTCAACGCTGTGGGAAATAATATAAAAGCGAACTATTCCGTCTTTCCTTTTCTTATACAGTTCACTGGGGCCTTCATATTTTCCATTCTCTATGATGTTTTTAAGCGCCACCACCATTTTCAATTTATCAGGGTTGGCGGAAGTGGATTTATATTTTCACGCTCCTTTCCCGCGGAACAGCACTTCTCCGTACAGTGTGCGGGTTTTATTGGTAGCAATATCCGCACAAGCCTGTTTGCCCTGCGAAAAAGCCAAAGAGCCGGAAGCGTCTAAAAAAATATCATTATTTTCGTTTATGGCTAATGTTTTCATAAAACCCCTTGAAAAATTGGTTTTTAACGGCTATACTGTTTATAGAGGGTGAATCCCGCTTCGGGCGTTGGCATTGAGGGCCAATTTTTCGGTAATCACAATGCGTTTTCACTCTCTTTTTATGTAGATATTTGCTGACAACAGAAAGCCTCCGCTGTGTAGTTTGAATGGTGGAACGGGCGCCCACCCAGCAAATATCTATTTTTTTGTGATTAAGAAAGCCGTCAAAACAAAACGGCTGCTTGCTGTTTCATCTTCTCTAAAATCTATAATGGCCTTCTTTCCGCTTTTACTGATTTCAAACCGCTTTGTGTTAGGATTGAGTACACAAGAGCCGTTTTCTATCACGTCCGCCAGAGACATAACGAACTCTCCCGTGTCTATGCCTTCTTGATTTCTGCGGGCTAAAATGTGGCAAAGCCCCTGTTTTTCGTTGCCCCATACAAGGTCAATATCCCCTATATCCTGTCTGGTAAAGGCACCTTTGACATGACCCTGTTTTTCTTGCAGAAGTTTTTCTACGGCCTTCTGCCCTTTTACTCCCGTAAATTCTTTTCCCAGCAATTTTTTAAGCGGTTGATATTCTTTATTTTTTGTTTTCCCGCCACCCTCTCCGCTGCCGACCACATGGCCAGGGCGGCCCTCGTGGCCGAACTTTCCGCTTCCTTCCCCGCCGTCCAAAGCGGCGCATACGGCATGAAAACGCGGCCCTATCGCCTGCCCTGGATATTTGGCTTTAAGCCCTCTGAAAATAAGCTCGTATATTTCAGACGTCATTGCGCCGTCCCCGTGGTACCGCTTCCGCCCTGCACACCGCCGTGCACATGGTTTTTAAGCGAAATATTGTCCGCGATTACATCCACGCCCGCGGTTACACTGCCGGAGGCGGAAATATTTCCCGTAACGGACAAATCCCCATTAA
>CALUXG010000015.1 GCA_944324685.1 uncultured Elusimicrobiales bacterium | reverse complement strand
TGAACCTTCTTTGCACAAGCGGTCATCGGAATTTTTATGCTTATTTGCCATTGTTGAGTCGTTGCCGTTTCTTGACCGGCTTCTTGCCGAGGCTTGACTCGTTTTTTTTTTTTGATACCCTATACATAGCGAAAAACTAAACGCCGCTGAGACGTGTTTTTGAACAATTAAATGCCATTATAGAGGTAAAAAATGAAAAATGGTTTTACGCTCATAGAGCTTTTGGTAGTCGTCTTAATTATTGGCATATTGGCGGCTGTGGCCCTGCCTCAATATGAAAAAGCCGTAACAAAGGCGAGGGTTTCGCAGTTGGTAATTGCCGCCAGAAATTTGTATGACGCCCAGCAGCGTTATTATATGGCCAACGGGACGTATGCCCGCCGGCTGGACGAACTGGACATCGGTTTTGCCGATACGAAAGACAATTCGCTGCAAGAGGTTGTTTTTGATTTTGGTTATTGTGCTTTGGATTATGATACAGATGCTTTGGTTCCCAGAAGAGTGGGATGTTCTTTGTATAGCCCGCGATTGTTTTATGACGTGTCTTTATCCGACGGCAGTTCACTGTGCTGCTCTTATCCGGATGATAATTATGCATCGGAAGGCGTGTGCAAAGGAATGTTTGGAGGAAAAATGTTTAATGGCTGTCCTCAAAAAAACTGCCATTGTTACCGACGAAGATAAAATGCCGTTTGAAACGGAACTTTGCCTAAATGAGCATAAAAAACCCGCCCTTTCGGGCGGGTTTTTGCGAAATGAATTTATTTCGTCTGCGGCGCGCCGCCGGTTAAATCTTTGATGGCGGCTACGGCTCCCAGCACATTGCTGGCTTCATAAGGCATATAGATGATTTTATTATCTTTGCCGTCGGTCATTTTGGTCAGGGCATCTATGTATTTCAAAGACACCTGATAACTGGCCGGATTGGCGCTTTGGCCGATGCCGGAAGCGATGATTTTGACGGCTTCTGCTTCGGCGTTTGCCACTTTGATTTTGGCTTCTGCAATACCTTCCGCCTGTAAAATGGCCGCCTGTTTTAACCCTTCAGCCTTTTTGATTTCGGCTTCTCGCACGGCTTCGGCTTTCAAAATTTGCGACGTTTTCAACCCTTCCGCTTCCGTTACGGTGGCGCGGCGGTCGCGTTCGGCTTTCATTTGTTTTTCCATAGCCTCGCGTATGGCGGCGGGGGGAATAATGTCTTGCAGTTCCACGCGGTTAACTTTAACGCCCCATTTATTGGCGGCATTGTCCAGCGTTACCAGCAGTTTGCTGTTGATGTTTTCGCGCGCGGTATAGGTTTGGTCCAGTTCCAACTCGCCGAAAATGTTGCGTAGGGTGGTCTGCGTCAGTTTTTCAATGGCGTCGGGCAGGGATTCCACCTCATAGGCGGCTTTAATCGGATCGGTAATTTGGAAATACAAAACCGCGCTGATTTCAATGGTGGCATTGTCTTTGGTGATAACGCTCTGACGCGGGAAATCATACACCGTTTCGCGCAGATCAATGACGGTGCGGGCTTCCATATATGGAATAACCCGCGTACGTCCGTTGCTGTCCATGTATTCGCGGTTGTTGCGCCATTCCATGATGTGTGGTTTATCCATGACGGGTATAATCCAGTTGATGCCCGGGTACAGCACTCCGTGAAATTTGCCGAAGCGTTCCACGATGACCACTTGGGCCTGATGCACGGTGATAATGCCGTTGGCAATCAGCACCACGGCAAAAATAGCCACCGCTATTAAGAAAAGTACGTATAAGTCCATTATTTCTCCTCCTGTTTTTGTATGGGAACTACAAAGAGTGTGTTTCCGTCTACTTTTTCCACGCGTACGTCTTCCCCTTTTTTTGCATGTGCGCAAAAGCAGGCGCGCCAATTGTCTCCGTCCGTTACTACGCGGCCAATATGGTCTTTAGGGTCCGGCTCCGTCAATACGACTACGCTTCGGCCGATAAGCGCATGCACGTTGGTCTTTACGTTTTTGTCTTTGTGATACAGGTGCTTGAGTGCCAGAGGTCTAAGTCCGATAAATAAAGCCAAAGACAGGCCGACAAAAACCAGCACTTGCCAGCCAAATCCCAGCCCCAGCCACGCCGTTGCGCCGGCTCCCAAAAAGCCCAGTCCAAAACACAAAAGTGAAAAGTCCATGGTAAATACTTCTCCGATGAAACATAATACACCCAGAATCAAGTATACGTAATAGGCCATACTCCTCCTTGCCAGAGTTAATTTGTCAAAATGTCCATATAACGACGCAAATAAGACAGCCGGCGTTCGTCGCGCAGTTTATTGAGAATAAAAATCATGTTTCCTAAAAAACGCCTCAGCACGGCCCGCGAAGAAAGCGGTTTGGCAAAAGAGGCGTCCCATGCCAAATTGCGGGAGCGGATATAGTCTTTGCATTCGTCAATGGTGAGCAGTTTGCCATGGTCTGCCGGATCGGCCCACAAAGGTTCCTCTCCGTTTTGCGGAGCGAAATAAGCCAGCACGCGTCCGGCCATGTCCGTTACGCCGGCGTCCCAGCCGAAACGGCCCGCCATGGCGGCGTAAAGGCAGGCCATGCATAAAACGGAGCCTTGTTTCTTTTGCAGAAAACGTCCGAAAGAAACGTCTTTAATGTCCCGTGCGGCGTGTAAGACCTTAAAATTTTGATGTTGAAAGAAAAAACGGCTTAACGTATTGCATACTTCCGCCGGACCGGTGCAGTTGGCCAACAGCGGACGCAGGGCAAAAGCCAGCGTATCCAAATCTGCCGTTACGTCGGCACGGCTGAAAGCGGGATTGACGAAACGTGTTTCAATGCCCAGTCCTTCTTCCAAATCGGGGTTTATTTTTGCCGCGAAATGCGTGCAGGCGCCTGCCAATTCGTCCCAACAAACTTCTTCCATCGCAATAACCAGAGAGGCCGGTACGGAAGAATGAAAATCCTGCTCAATGACTTCATGCAGGTTTTTGGGTTCTTCTTTCATGACGCGCGCCAGTTCCTGACGCAGCAGCTCGGCACGGGATCCGGTTTCTCCGTCCAGCAGTTCAATCAGCGCCTTGATTTGTTTGTTTTCTGTTTGCGGCATACCTAATATATAGCAAATTTGCGGGGTTTTGGGGAGAAAATTTTATCGGTAATTTTTCTAAGAAACTTGCTTCGTTTTTTTTTTTTTTTGCTACACTTTCCTTGTTTTTAAGGAAAAAAGGAGCCTTTATGAGAAAAAACGCCGCATTTACGTTGATAGAGCTGTTAGTCGTTGTTTTAATAATAGGTATACTGGCCGCCATTGCCTTGCCGCAGTATGAAACGGCTGTGGCCAAGGCCCGTTACACGCAGGCCGTTACGCTGGGTAATGCCTTAAATCAGGCGCAGCTTGTATATTATATGGCCAATGGCAAATATGCTTTGGATATCAGAAATTTGGATATATCCGTGCCTTTTTCCAAAGACTGCCAGATTCAAAATGACGGCGGCGGCATATTGTGTCCGCATTTTAGCTGCAATGTATATGATTTCTGGGATTCGGCGGAAGAAAAAGGAGCGGCTTATTGTGTGATTAGAGGCGGAATAGAATTATTCTATTTTGCCAATCCGGCCGATGGACAAAACAGGTATTGCGGGGTGTCGGTAAACAGCCAGAAATACAACGTATCCAAACAAGTGTGTCTCAGTTTGGGCGGCGTGTATGAACGAACGACGAATAATATAGAATATTATTTGCTGCCATAACGTAAAAAACCCCGCCTTCCGGCGGGGTTTTTACACAGCGTAAAAGTTATTGAATGTCTTTTTCGTTGGCGGTAATCAGCAGCTCTACGCGGCGGTTCATGGCGCGTCCGGCGGCGGTGTCGTTGGAAGCCACAGGATTGGAAGAACCGTAGCCGATATATTGAATGCTCAGCGTTTTTAAGCCGTTGCCCACCAGATAGTCGTATACGGCTTTAGCGCGTTGGGTAGAGAGCGGATTGTTGATGGCGTCGGAACCCGTAGAGTCGGTGTAGCCGGCCACAATGATATTGTTTTTCGGATATTTTTTCAGCACGCGCAGCAGGCCGTTAAGCGTATTAACGGACGCGGCGGACAAGGCCGCATTGCTGCTTTCAAATAAAATATCGTTTTTAAGCGTAATGACCAAGCGAATGGTCTGGCCGTTGGCGTTTTTGACTTTTTGCACATCGGCTATTTGGGCCAGTTCTTGGGCTTGTTTGTCATAATAGTTGCCCAGAAGGCCGCCGGCGGCCGCACCGGCCAGCGCACCGTAAATGGCGCCCTGTTCGCTTTTGCCGCCTGTGTTGTTGGCGATAATGGCGCCGGCCAGCGCGCCCAACGCGGCTCCGCCGCCTGCACCGATGGCCGTGTTTTTGCCCGGCGTAGCGCAGGCCGAAATCAGCAGACAGCCCGCCAAAACGGGCAGAATGATTTTTTTCATGGTGTATTCTCCTTTTTGATAATGGCGTAGAGCCGTCTAAGCCGGCTTTCCGTTTTTATCCGAACGGATATATTCTAGCTTTTTTCCCGCGGGCGGGAAAGCCTTTTTTGCATTTATACCCGTAAAAATTTTACTCATGGGGCCGGCGCGCAAAAGCTTTCACGGTTTTCCGCTGCAATTTGTTATAATTTGTATATGAGAAAATACAGTCTTGCCGCGGTTTTTGCATTTTTGTTTTCCGGTGGTGGCTTGGCGGCGTCTGCGCCGGTCCAAGACGCACAGCAGAAGCCGTCCGTTGAAGTTATCGGCAGCGCCACATATGCCGAAGAAAATGCATCGACCGAGCAGGGACAGCATTCCGCCGCAACGGTAACGAAACGTTCTTTGGTTACGCGGATTAATTTGCAGCTCAGCGAACGTATTTTGCATTCTACCGTGATTGATTATGCCCAGCCGCCCGAACTGGCCGGCGTGGCCCAAAAATGCGCTGACGGTGAGCCGGATGCCTGTTACTTCTCTTATAAAGCTTTTGAAAATGCTCCCGAAGCGGCCGTCGCCGCGCGGGCCAACTTGGAATTGTCTGTTTTGTCTTTGCAGCGCGGGTTGGTCAAACAGGCATTGCGTTATATAGACAAAGCGGCCTCTTTGGCGCCGGAAGATCCGTTTATTGAACTGACGCGCGGCTGGACCTTATTTGCGGCCGGCAAATATAAAAAAGCCCGTAAATCTTTCGCCGATATGTTGTATTTAACGGCCGATTTTGAATATTCTTCTTCCGCCAAACTCGGCACCGCGCTGGCCTATTATTTTGAAGGGCAGGACGAATTGGCCGCTTCCGATTTTCAATATATTTATACCTCTAACCCTTATTTGATTTCCTTTTCCGCGTATATGATGGGCCGTATAGCTTCCGAACGCAAAGATTCGCGCAAGCTTGCGCCGGTGTTTTTGCGGCAGGCTTTGGATCACGACGGGCATAATTACCCCGCCATGCAGCTGTTGGCGCAATTGTCCGAAAAAGAAAAGAACAACGAAACCGCTTCTTTTCAATACTATTCCACATTATACAGCCAAGACCCGACCAATGAAAAAGTACGCAAAAAAGTGGAAAAATACGCCAAAAACTTAAAAGCCGATCCGGCGGCGTATCTGTTCTTTTTGCGTTTGGATAATCCTATCGTGCAGGATATGCCTTCCACGCCGTCGCAAAAAATTAAAATGGCCCTCTATGCCGACCGTTGGCAACGGCCTGTGGCGTTGCAGCGCGTCTCTCTCAAACCTTCCGGCGTCATGAGTGTACACGATGAAAGACTGGGTGAAGTCCTTAAATCCCCTTCTTATGTTACGCGCGTGCTGGAATTTAATGCGCAAACCAAAGGAGTGGATTTCAAAGACGCGCGCGGACATGTGGAGTTTTCGGCGCGGCGTCCTTTCGTCGTCCGTACGGATAAAGATGAAAAGACGCTGTTGGTCAAAGACGTGTCCGCACAGGATTTGTTTGCCGCCGATTTCAGCGACAAAGAGCTCAAAGGCGCGCTGGTGGTTATTCCGTCTGACGAGGGGATACTGCTGGTGAATGAGGTGAATGTGGAAGACTTAATCCCGGGACTTTTGGCCACGCAGGCGCGCGACGTGCGGCAAGCGCCTGCATTGGAGGCGTTGGCGGTGGTTTTTCGCGCCGCGCTGAAAGAAGCGGCGGAAAAGAATGAAGGCAAGCCTTATCATATTACCGACAACGACGTATATTTCAAATTCAAAGGCATGAATTTGACGGTGCAGTCCATGATGGATGCTGTTGTTTCCTCGCGCGGACTGGAATTGTCCGGCACGGATTTGGGGTATTATTCTTCCTGCGGTACGGTGTCTTATGATGCTACTGCCAATACGGAAAACCGCCCCGATTACGTTTATTCTCCCGCCAATTTGGCCAAATATATGATTTCCAATCCGCCGGAGGATTTGTATTCCGCGCCGGATAATCCGACGCAGTGGTCTGCCATTAAATGGATATATCTTTACGATGCGGAGGAAATAGCCGCGCGCGTAAACTCCCGTTCCAACATAGGCAAACTTCGCGCCATGGTGCCGCAGAAACTTTCGCCGCAGGGGCGCGTGCTGTCCATGCGTTTTGACGGAAGCAAAGGAAGTTATACGGCCCAAAGCCCGCAGGAAGTGGAATATCTGCTCAGCGCGGGAACGATGCGTTCGACGTTCTTTGACTTCGTCCCTATGTACAAGGGAAAGAATATTGTCCGCGTCTTAGTGCGCGGATATGACAGCGGTACGGGCGTGGGTCTGTGCGTAGCGGGTGCGGCGGGCTTGGCCAAAGACGGCAGCGATTATCAGGGCATTATTAAATATTATTTTCCCAATGCCCGTATTTTTGATACCCAAACCGGAGAAGTACACTAATGGCAAAAACAAAAATTTTATATATTCTCACCGCTTTGGACCAAGGCGGCGCGCAGAACAGCGTATTAACCACCATCAAACGACTGGACAAGCGGGAATTTGAATGTTATTTGGCGGCGGGCAAAGGCGGGCGTTTGGACGGCAAAACCAAGCGTGAACTGAAAAACCTGCATTTTATTTCCGCCTTGAAACATGATGTAAAGGCCAAATATTTGTTTCATGACGCTCTGGCGTGGCTGCAGCTTGGTTTTTTAATGCGAAAAATACGTCCGGACATTATACATACCAACGCCCCTAAGGCCGGAGTATTGGGCCGTTTGGCCGCGCGGGTTTTTTGGCGCAAGGCCAAAGTGGTGCATACGTTCCACGGTTTGGGTTTTGCCAAAGAGCACGGAGAAAAACATTTTAATTTTTTTGTCAAGACGGAAAAATTTTGCGCTTCCCTTACGAATGTTTTGGTGTTCGTGTCCAAGAAAAACGCCGCTGAAGCCGCCAGTTTGGGCATAGGACAGGGCGTGCGAAGCGAAATTATTCGCGCCGGTATAGATTTTGAACGCAAACTGCCGCATAATTTTGCCGTATCGGGCAAAAAAGCTTCCTTGAAAATTCCGTCCGCTTCACGCGTAGTTCTGTCCATAGCTAATTTTAAGCCGCTAAAAAATCCCATTCATTTTGTGTTGGCCGCCTACAAAGTGTTGAGCCAGATAAAAAACGTGTATTTTATTTATACGGGAGACGGCCCGCTTAAAGCCGCCGCATCCAGTTTGGCCGGTCATTTGGGTATAGAAAAACAAGTACTGTTCCCGGGTTGGCGCGGCGATACGGATGAACTGTTGGCCATAGCCGACGTTTATGCCAGCACGTCTTTGCGCGAGGGTGTGCCGATGTCGCTTTTGGAGGCGCAGGCTCACCGCGTGCCCGCCGTATGTTATGACGTAGATGGCATCGGCGAAGTGGTATCCAATAATCGTACGGGATTTTTGGTCAAAGCCAACGATATTGCCGCTTTGGCGGAAAAAATAAAAGCTTTGCTTCGCAATAACGCTTTGCGGGAGCGCTTCAAAGAAAATATTTCACGGCGCGATTTTGGAGAGTTTTCCGTTTCCGTCATGATACGCCGTCAGGAGCAGCTGTACCGCTCTTTGCTGCCGCCCAAACGCGCGCCTCAGAAACCTTTTTATTACCGCCGGCATAAACGTTCCGCACGGCGCCAGTTCAATTCCACCGGAGAAAAGAAATAATGGATTACGCTATTAATGAAATGGAGCAGGAAACCTTAAATGCCACGCGCGAATTGGCCCAGAAAAAACTAAAGCCGCTTCGCGCGGAAATGGACGCCAAAGAGCAGTTTTCCAAGGAAATGTATGAGGAATTCCGCAAAAGCGGCATGTTTGGATTGTGGCTGCCGGAAAAATATGGCGGCTTGGGGGGCGGAATTACCTGTTTGGCCATGGCGTTTGAAGAACTTTCGCGCGTATGCGCGGGATTGGCGCTGACTCCGGGAACTTCTGCTTTGGGGGCCATTCCCATGTTTTTGGCGGCTACGCCGCAGCAGCGGGAACGTTGGTGCTATGACTTGGCCAGCGGCAAAAAGCTGTGGGCCTTTGCGCTGACCGAGCCCGAAGCTGGTTCCGACGCCACCGCCTTAAAGACCACGGCCATTAAAGACGGAGACTATTATGTGGTCAACGGCACGAAGCATTTTATTTCTACCGGCAAAGAAGCCGATTTTTACACGGTCATTGTCAATACAAATCCCTCCCGCGGTCCGCGCGGCATTTCCATGTTGGTTGTAGAAAAAGGGACGGAGGGCTTCACTTTCGGGAAAAAAGAAGAAAAGATGGGTATCCGCACCAATCCGACGTATGAGCTGATTTTTGACAATGTGCGCGTTCCCAAAGAAAATTTGCTCGGCAGCGAGGGACGCGGTCTGTTGTACGTACAGGAAACGCTGGATTATTCCCGCCCGGGGGTGGCGGCGCAGGCCGTAGGGATTGCCCAAGGAGCTTTGGACGAAACGATACCGTATTTGCGTACGCGTAAACAATTTGGCCAGCCCATTATTACTTTTCAGGCTTTGGCGCATAAAGTGGCCGAGCTGGCTGCCAAGACAGAGGCCGGCCGCGCGCTGGTGTATACGCTGACGCATAAAATGGACCAAGAGTTTTTGCCCGCCGTAAAAGCCGCCATGGAAAACAATACGACGGTACACGACGAATTGAAAAAAATCAAGGGCGGACGCTGGACGAAATACAGCGCCATGGCCAAACTTTTCTGCGCCAATACCGCTATGGAAGTGGCCGATGAATGCGTTACGCTTTGCGGCGGTGTGGCGTATATGCGTGATTTTCCGTTGGAAAAATACATGCGCGACGCCAAAATTACCCAAATTTACGAAGGAACCGTTCATATCCAAAAAAATGAGATCATCGCGGCTTTAATCAAAGAATATGCCGCCAAAGGAGAGTAGCATGCACATTTTAGCCTGCGTTAAACAAACCCCGAAATCCGACAATGTCAAAATAGATCCCGCCACCGGATGTCTGATTCGTTCCGGCGTGGAAAGCGCGATGAATCCATTTGACGAATATGCTTTGGAAGAAGCGGTTTGCCTAAAAGAACAGCTGGGCGGTTTTGTTTCCGTCATGACGATGGGGCCTGCCGCGGCGGAAAACGTTCTGCGCGACAGTATCGCCCGCGGCGCCGATAAAGCTTATCAGCTGGGAGATATGGCCTTTGCCGGTTCGGACACCTGGGCCACCAGCTATGCGCTTTCCAAAGGCGCTGAGAAGATAAACGCCGAAATGAAAATTGATTTAATTATTTGCGGCAAACAAACCAACGACAGCGATACCGGTCATATAGGCCCGCAAATATCCGCGTGGCTGGGCTGGCCCAATGCCGCTTTTGTCCGCCGCATCGTTGAAGCGGGGGAAAAAAGTATTACCGTGGAACGTTTGACCGAAGACGGCACGGAGGTGCTGGAACTTCCGTATCCGTGCGTGATAAGCGTGGTAAAAGAAATCAGCAATCCCCGCGTGCGCAGCGTTAAAGGCCGTATGGCCGCCAAACGCGCCGAAGTAACCAAATGGACCGCCGACGACATCGGCGCGGATAAAAATAAACTGGGCGTGAAGAACTGCCCGACCCGCGTGGTAAAATCTTTTGCGCCCAAACGCGACGGAAACGCTGTCGTCGTGCAGGGCGCCAACGGAAAAGAGAAAGCCGCCAAATTGGTGGAATTGTTAAAAGAGAATAAATATATTTGAGAGAGTCTTATATGAAAGAGTGGAAAAACGTTTGGATTTTTGCGCAAACAGCCAGAGGAAAATTAAGCCCGACGGCCTATGAACTCTTAAACGCCGGCCGCAAACTGGCGGATGATTTGGGTGAAAAACTGTGTGCCGTGCTGTTGGGCAGCGACGTGAAAAAATTTGCGCAGGATATGTTTGATCACGGGGCGGATGCCGTATATGTATGCGACGCGGCGCAGTTGGAAAACTATGTAGACGACGTTTATGCCAAGACGCTTTCGGACATGATAGCGTGCTACAAACCAAATAAATTTCTGTTGCCCGCCACCAATTTAGGACGTTCTCTTTCCGCCAAGACGGCCATTTTGGCAAAGACGGGGCTGACGGCGGACGCCACCGAAGTGGTCATTCATAAAGAAGATGGACAGCTGCACGCCACCCGTCCGACTTTTGGGGGCAATCTGATGGCTACCATTACCTGCGCCCATACTCGGCCTGAAATGTGTTCCCTAAGACCTATGGCGTATGCCAAATCCGCCAAAGAGACGGGCCGTAAAGGCGAAGTGATTGAATTTGCTTTTGACGAAGGGAAGTTTACGTCTTTGGCTAAATTTTTGCAATTTATCAAAAGCGAAGGAGAAGGACTGGATTTGTCGGAGGCGGAAATCATTGTAGCCGGCGGCAGAGGCTTGGGCAAGCCGGAAGGATTTGCTTTGCTGGAAAAATTAGCCCGCCGTTTAGGCGGTGCTGTGGCCGCTTCGCGCGCGCCGGTAGACAGCGGCTGGATTGAATACCGCCGCCAAATAGGTTTGACAGGCCGCACCGTAAAGCCAAAACTCTATATTGCCTGTGGAATTTCCGGACAAATACAGCATATGGCGGGCTGTTCCGGCTCAGACGTGATTGTGGCCATTAACAAAGACCCGAATGCGCCTATTATGAAAATGGCTCATTATGCGGTGGAAGGGGATTTGTATGAGGTGATTCCCGCCATGCTGGAGGCGCTGGGGGAGTAAATGTCTTTTTCAGTTGATACGCTTTCCGCACGAAGAGCAAGACGCAAAGTCTTGCTCTTCGTTGCTTATATGAGCCCACAATTTTTCAAATTTGGTCCTCTTCGCGCCGACTTGTCCCTTAAATAACAGTCATTATTCTGCGGGTCAACTTACGGCACGAATAGCGCTTAACTTTGAAAAATCAAGGCTGCTGGCGCGTATTTTTCAGTTATGCGGGACAGTTTCTGTAAACGGCTTCTTCGGTCGTTGCAATTTTTGTACGCGGGGTAAAATTTTTATTTTGCTCCGCGTTACTTTCATAGGCCAACAGAAAATTAAGGTCATCCTGAAAGGTTTTTATTCAGGATTTCCACCTTATTTTATAGGCGGCAATCCAACGGAAGATACCCGACAAAGACATTCGGAGATGACGCTAATTTAAGAACGGCAAAGCGGTTGAGATACTGAGCCAAAACACCTCAGTATGACGACATAAATAAAAATATAAAAAAGTCGTCATCCTGAATTTGTTTCAGGATCTTCTCCTTATTTTTTGTTGTTTGCTTGCATAGCCGGCGTGGCGAAGTGTCTCATATCAGTTTTTTGGGGAATTTTTACCGCGCAAGCGTTCCAAGGTTTTCTCTTTCCGGCGGTCTTTGCCGGCGGCATATAGCAGGGATGCCCCTCCCAAGGCAGGCAGCAATACAATCAATCCGCCCGTCAAATCCGGTGCGGAAAAGCCGAAAAATTTGACATAAAAATATCCCGCCGCTCCTATAAACATGAGACCAAATATCAAAAACGTCTGCCGCATATCGGAGGACATACTCCTCCAGATGCCGTATTTCATGTAATCGTTCAGCTGCAGCCGCACCGCCCGTACTTCTGTCGGTTCTTTGTCTAGAAGTTTTTCTATTTCTTTCGCTTTCAACCCGGCCTTTTGGTATATTTGTTTCAGTTCCGTCTTTTCTTTGATCGTCAGTCTATTTGCGCGTTTTTTTTGTTTTTGAGCTGTGAGAGGTTCCACTTTCAGCGAAAAGGAAGCGAATTTTTTACGTAAATCCAGCAAAGGCAGCAAATGCTTTTGCGCTTGGTTTATGCGGTGCTGGACAGTGAAGGAAGTTTCGCCTTGCGTGAAAGTCATTTGCACGGCAGCCGCAATATAACTGCGAGTGTATTTGGTCTCTTTGACGGCCGCTTGAACGAGCAGTTCAAAAACGGTTTTTTCATAAGGTAAAAATAAAGGCGGCATCGGCGGGTGTTGCAGAGTGACTCCGGAGGAGGCAAACTCTACGGCCGTTATTTGCGGTCCTTTTTGCGCCCGCCGGCGGCGTTCTTTGTACAAAATATATATGGGGGCGATTATTAAAAATAAGCCTGCAGCATATGCTAAAAACACCGCCCACGGCAGCAGGGCGAGGCAGATTTTTCCGCCGCCAGTGCAAAAAATTTCTTTTAACGGAGCAAAATACACAAAAGCCAATATTACTCCGCCCGTCATCAGTCCGCGGCGCAGCATGGTTTTGGCGGCCCAGTCTACAGGATGATAAATTTTTATGCGCATTATTTTATCTCTATGAATATGCATAGAAGAAATATACAAAATTTCCGGTCTGCGAAAAAAGGATATTAATTCAGGCCCAGTTTAGCCAGCATGCGGTCAAAAAATCCGGCGGTTTTACCATGCATGGACGGAGTCAAAATATGGCCTCCGTGCTTTTGAGAATATAAAGCCAAGGACAGGGCGGATGTGTATTGTGGGGCGAGCAAATCTTTGCTGTCAGCCGTTAAATCGTCATGTTCGGCTATGCGCGCGCGTCTTAGATTCAATACGTTTTTGGCGGCGTATTTGACGGCCAAATTCGCACCGCCGCCCGTTAAGACGGCTTGCGCGGGGGCGTATTTGACGTAGGAAAGAGACTGGCGCAGCTCCGTCTGTATTTTGCGCAATAAATTGCGTGCGGCTTCGTCCAGTACGTCATCTAAAATTTCATCGTCTCCGTACGAATAATTTCGCAAAGCCTGCCGCGCGCCGTCCAAATCGTTTTGCAACACTTCCGCCACTTCCTGCAAAATAATATCCGCACCAAAAGACATTTCCCGCGCATCTTCCAGCAGTCCTTTATGAAACAGCGCGGCGGAGCTGTTGGATGCGCCAATGTCCAGCAGCAGAACGCCTGCTTTTTTTTCTTCGGGTTTTACCAAACTTTCGCATAAAGCCAGCACGGTGGGTACGGCTTCAAAATCTTCATATCCGGCGGCGGTTAATACGCGGTTTAGATTGGTCAAATGGGTGGAAAGTCCCACGGATAAAAAAGCGTCCACCTCCAGAAACAAACTGGCCAGTCCCAGAGGGCTTTGTGTGCGGGTTTTGCCGTCTAAGGTAAAAGTTTGGGGGCGCAAATCCACCACTTCCAGATTTTCGTCCAAATTAGAGGGTACCGCATTGTCCAGTGCGCTGCGCATGTCCCGCTGGGTGATAATATGATTTCTTCCCTCTACGGACAGGCAGCCGCTGACACGCGAAAAACTTAAAAAATCACCCCGCAGCCCCACCGACACCGTCGGAGTGAAAGTGGCGTATTCGCTTAAATTTTCCAGCAGACGGTTGACGGCGGATACGGCCGCTTTGAAGTCCAGAATATAACATGCGCTGACGGCCGGACAAATTCCCCGCGCGGCGTGTCGCACGCGGCAAGTACCCGTTTCTTCATCGTATACGGTTAACACGCCGCTTATTTGTCCGCTGCCGAAATCCAATGAAATAAAATTCTGGCTCATGGGCTTATTTTATCAAATTTATTTTTTTCTCCGCTTCGGCGAAAGCCCGTCTTAAAAAGCATGTTTTACGACGGCATTAGACGTAAATTTTCTATAATATAATGGCATGATTGAGATTAAGGATTTGTCTTTTCATTTTGGGCTGCGCACCTTGTTTGAAAATGCCAATCTCCTTTTGCCGGACGGGTTGAAAGTGGGAGTGGTGGGCTTGAACGGCTGCGGCAAATCTACGCTGTTTAAGCTGATTACGGGGGAATTGTTTCCCGACGGAGGAAAAATAGAAATTTCCCGAGGAACGCAAATCTCTTCCGTTGCGCAGGACATTAAAGATCCCTCCAAAAGACTGCTGGAATTTGTATTGGAAGCGGACAAAGAAATCACCCGTCTGGAAAAAGAGCTGACGCGTGCGGATTTGTCCGGAGAACGCATGGCGGAAATATATGACCGGCTGGACGCATTGGGCGCGCATGCTGCCAAAGCAAAAGCCAGCGCCATCTTAAGCGGACTTGGTTTTGAAAATACGGATTTTGAACGTCCCTTAAAAGAATTTTCCGGCGGCTGGCAAGTGCGCGCCAATTTGGCCTCCGCGCTTTATGCGCCCAGCAATTGTCTGCTTTTGGACGAACCGACAAACCATCTGGATTTGGAAACGTCCGCGTGGCTGGAAAATTATTTGGCCAAAACCGATAAAACGGTGCTGCTCATTAGCCATGACCGCCATATCTTAAACCGGTTATGCGATAAAATCGTACATGTGGAACAAGGATTGCTGAAGCTTTATAACGGCAATTACGATACGTATGAACGTACCCGTGAAGCCGAACAGGAAGGGGCGCGTTTGGCCGCGGCCAAACACGAGCGCGTGGTGGCGCATCTGCAGTCTTTTGTAGACCGTTTCCGTTATAAAGCCAGCAAGGCCAAGCAAGCCCAAAGCCGGATAAAAATGATTGAAAAAATGGGACGTCCTCCCGCCGTCATCAAGGATCCCGAAGTACATTTTCAGTTTCCTTCTCCCACGCGTCTGACGCAAGCGCTGGTTACAATAGAAGACGGCGTGGCCGGTTATGATGACAAACCCGTTTTGCAACATCTGACTTTGCGCGTGGAACCCGATGACCGTATTGCGCTTTTAGGCGCCAACGGCAACGGGAAAAGTACATTGGCCAAAGTGCTTTCGCACAGACTGCTGTTGATGAGCGGCCGCATGACCGTGGCCAAAAAGATTAAAATCGCGTATTTTTCCCAGCATCAAACCGATGAACTGGACGTGGATAAAACGCCGTATGAACAATTGTCCGCGTTGATGACCGACGCGACGGAGACGCAAATCCGCGCTCAGCTGGGTGCATTCGGCTTAAATAAAGCCAAGTCGGATACGTTAATCGGCAAACTTTCCGGCGGCGAAAAATCCCGCCTGCTTTTGGCATTGATTACGCGCGATGCGCCCCATCTGTTGATTTTGGATGAACCGACCAATCACTTGGATATTTTATCCCGTCAGGCTTTGTTGGAAGCGTTGAATGCTTACGAAGGGGCGGTGGTGTTGATTACGCACGACTTGCACGTTATTGAAATGGCCTGCGACACCTTGTGGCTTGTAAAAGACGGTACGTGCCAGATTTACCGCGGGGATTTGGAAGATTATAAAAACAGCCTGCTGACCAAAAACGGCCGCGCCGGCCAAGCCAGCGACAAAGAAAATTCCGCCGAAGTCCGCCGTCAAAACGCCGCCCGCCGCCGCGCGGAGTTGGCTCCGCTAAAAAAAGAAATCCGCGAACTGGACAAAAAAATGGAAAAGCTGCATAAGCGAAAACTGGAATTGGAAAATTTGCTTTTGCAGCGTTATGACGCCGACAACAGCATCGAGCTGGCTTTGCTGGGGGACCAAATAGGCAATTTGGAAGAGAGATGGCTTTTTCTAAATGAGCAGTGCGAGCAAATTATGTCCGGTAAAGAAGGTGTGTCATGAGCGTTTTTGAAAGTCTGCCTCCGGATTTACAGACGGCGTTGCACCGTCTGGGTATTACGGTTCCCACGGCTGTGCAGCAGGCGGCGCTGCCGCCGGCTTTGCGGGGCAGAGACGTGTTGGCCACCGCCCAGACGGGAACGGGCAAGACGCTCGCATTTTTGCTTCCTTTAATTGTGCGTTTGCGGGAAAAACCGGACCAAAACGCGCTGATTCTTTCCCCGACGCGCGAATTGGCGCAGCAAACCCAACAGGTGCTGCAAACGCTTTTGCCGCGGGAAGAAGAAAATTTTTCCGTTTTGATTATTGGCGGGGATAATATTCATAAACAATATGCTCTTTTGCGCCGCAAACCGCGCGTGATTATCGGTACGCCCGGGCGAGTGTTGGATCATATAGGCCGCAAAAGCCTAAGCCTGAAAAACACCGGTTTTTTTATTTTGGACGAGGCGGACCGTATGTTGGATATGGGGTTTATTCCCGACGTGCGCAAAATAGGCTCGGCGATGCCTGTTCCTAGACAAACGTTTTTGTTTTCCGCCACGCTTCCCGCAGAGATAGAAGCTTTGTCTTGCGAATTTATGCAGGCTCCAGCGCGCGTGCAAATCGGTTCCGTATCCCGTCCTGCGGATTTGGTGTTGCAGCAATTTGTACGTTTGAATACGCACGAAAAATTGCCGCAGTTGGTGCATGAATTGCAGACGCGCAAAGGTTCCATATTGATTTTTGTAAAAAGCCGCCGCGGCGCTGAACGTTTGGTCAAACAGCTCAAATTATACGATTGCAAGGCGGGCGCACTGCATGGGGATTTGCGCCAAAGCCGCCGCCGGCAGGTGATGGAGGCTTTTCGTCTGGCGGATGTGCCGGCGCTGGTAGCGACGGATGTGGCCGCGCGCGGATTGGACGTGGCGGATATTTCCTGTGTGATTAATTATGACTTGCCGCTGTGTCCTCAGGATTATATACACCGCATCGGCCGTACGGGCCGCGCGGGGGGAGTGGGGACAGCTTTGTCATTCGTGTCGGAAGACGAAGATAAATGGAAAGAAATTTGCCGTGTCTGCCGTTTGGACCGTATTGACGAAATAACCAAGACCTCGCGGCCTCTGCCTAAACCAAAGTTTACTTTAGATGCCGCGCATAAAAAAGAAGGGACGCCGGACCGTATACCCAAGCGGCGTCCGGTTGGCGCTCCGAAAGACACAGCGCGGGTAAGCGGCAAAAGCAAAGCGTGCAAAAAAGTCATTTCAAAAAAACTTCTTTCAGCCTCTGTACGGGAAATACGACCGTCTGCCGCAGTATTGGCGTCGGCGGGAGAAAGCGCCGCACGGGCCGGTTTTCGCGTAGTGGCGGCGGGCAGAAAGAAAAGACAAAGCATGGGCGGCGCCATTAAAAAATCGTCCGGACTTTACGGCAAAGACCGCAAAGGGCGGCCCGTTTTTTCCAAACGTGCCAAACGCAGAAAACGAAATTAAAAATAAGCGGCTGCCGGAATTTACCTATCTAAAATGCCCAATTTCTTGCGGCATTATTTATAAAATACAGACCCTGCAACTCGGCAGAATGCTCTTATAACAGGTTACCGCCTTTCTATAAAAAAACCCCGCCCTCTTTCGGCGGGGTTTTTTTACGAAATATCATAACAGCCGGAGACGTTGGTGGATTTTGTATTGTTGCTGACGTTTTTGCAGAGCCATTCCCCGTTTTTATCTCCGCTGTCGGGGCAGCATACTATGGGCGCGACGACCGCAAGGCTGGTGATTTTAGGATACAACATGCGGATGGAATAACCGCCCAAACGGCTCATAATGGTAATGCCGCTGTTGTTCAGCTCATAAGCAAAGTTGCCGTCTTTGATGACGTTGCTGTCACTGTTGATGCCTTGAAAGCCGACGTCCAGCTGGCTAAAAAGGGTGGGGGCGTCGCTGTTGACGGATTTATAACGAAGGGCGGAGTCATAAATGGTTTTGCCGTAGGTAAGGCCTTCCATCATTTCCGCGCGGCGAACGCTTCGTTTATACTGCGGCAGTGCAAAAGACGCCAGCAGCCCGATAATCATGACCACCACCAGCAATTCCAACAACGTAAAGCCTTGGTTGGAACGTGGCCTTAAAAAAGATAAAGCGGGGTTTTTCATATGTTCTCCTTATATATGGATATATTTCCAGTATAGTGATTTTTAGGCGTTCTTTCAAGCGTGAGCCTCCGGCAGGTGAAATAAAAAATGGCAAAGATAGCAGTATTGGAGCGGCTTGTCAAGCCTTTTGTGAGCAGCGATTGAAAAAAGACTTGCAATGTTTTTGACAATAAGATAAAGTTGTGGGGTAGGGTAGTTTAAACTAGTAAGGAGGAGTAACTGCATGAAGAAACTACTGGGCTTACTGCTGGTCATGACCATGACTTGGCCTGTAAGCGCTAACGTGTTGGACAATGTAGACGTCATTGGTGAAATTGAAGCCATTGGCGCGGAAAATAACCTGGGCAACGCTGCCGCCAACGG
>CALUXG010000014.1 GCA_944324685.1 uncultured Elusimicrobiales bacterium | reverse complement strand
CGATGTTTTCCACTTTTTTAAGCACTTTTAAGCCCAGCGGCAGCCACTCATACAACCCGCTGCCCAGCTTGCGTATCAGGCCGGCGCGGATCATGAGTTTGGCCGATAGGTTGTCGGCGTCTTTGGGCGCTTCTTTTAACGTAGGTATATAGTAATTTGAGAGTTTCATTTTGTGTTTTCCTCTAAATTAGGTAATGTTTATAAAATTTGATATAGGCCTTTTTCTATAAACGCTAAATAATTGGCATCCCGTAAAATCTGCAATTGTTGGCGGATTTTCGGGCGTATATTGCGGTTGCAGGGATGTTTTTCCTGCAATACGGGTTCAAACCGGTATAAATCCTGTAGCGAAAAAATCCGTTTATTTAATTTTTCTATACATTTCATTATATCTAATAGCCAGCCTTTGTTCTCTTCTTTATGTCGGTGTAAAAAGAACATTTGATTAAAGGAAGATAAAATTTGGCTTTTGTCGGCAATTTGCTGTTTTCTGATTAGATACAATTTTCCGCTTTCAGGAATGGCTCTTAAGTTAATATTACAGCCGACCCAGCCGGCACGACGGGCCGTTGGCGCAAGAGGCTGCCGTTTCTCAATAATCCGGCGTGTAAAGTAATAACCGGGAATGACGATAAAGTTTTGTACCCGGTAATCCGCCGGAGCATAATGTAAATAGAAAAAATTCGGTACGGTATGTTTTTCTATTTTATCTATCATGGAGGAAAAAGCCCCGTCCGTGATTTTTGATTTAATATCCGTTTTATGCGTTTTTAACTCAAAGTTTTTTTTGCAGGAAGGGCAGTAAAAATCCCCGACCGGGGTATTGTTGGCGAAGGGAGCCAATTGTCTATATCCGCATTTTACGCAATATATATTTTGTAAAACCCAGTTTTCGCTCATTACACGGATTTGTTGGGCGGCGGAATGGTATTTTCGGGCCAAAGAAAAATCAAAATTTAATAACATATGGCTGCAACGGATTTTTATTTCTGTCCGAACTCGTTTATTTTTTCAATTAAAAAATCTACCCATTTTTCCTGCGGCAGTTTGAACATGGTCTGGCCTTTTTCAAAGTACAGCCCTTCTCCTTTGCCGCCGGCTATGCCAAAATCCGCATCGCGCGCTTCCCCCGGGCCGTTGACCACGCAGCCCATAACGGCTATTTTCAGCCCCGTGGCTTTGCGCAGCAGTTCTTTGTCAGAATAAATGCGTTTTTCCAACTCGCGCACCGTGCCGGCCACATTTACCTGCGTGCGGCCACAGGTCGGGCAGGAAATCAAATTCGGCCCGTACTGGCGCAAATGCAAAGCTTTTAATATTTCATATGCCGTACGTACCTGCAGGGCGGGGTCTTCAGTTAAAGACACGCGGATAGTCGCCCCGATGCTTTTTTGCAGCAGTGTTCCCAGCGCAATGGCGCTTTTGACGGTGCCGCTTAAAAAACTGCCCGCTTCGGTCAGGCCAATATGCAGCGGAATATCGCTTTGAGAGGCAAAAAGTTCATTGGCTTTGACGGTGCGGCTAAAATCGTCTGATTTCAAAGACACCACGACGTTTTTGAAATTCAGCTGTTCCAATACATTGGCCTGTTCCAAAGCTTCCTGCACCATGACTTCGGCCCATTTGTCATCGGACAAATCCACCTGTCCGGCCACGCTTTTGAGGTACTTGACCGAACCGGCGTTTACACCGATGCGTATGGCGACGCCTTTGTCGGCGCAGGCTTTGACCACTTCTTTGGTGTTTTCTATGGAGCCTATATTGCCCGGGTTAATGCGTACTTTGTCCACCCCTTGCCGGACGGCTTCCAGAGCCAGTTTATAGTCAAAATGGATGTCCGCCACCAGCGGGCTATGTATGCGTTTTTTGATTTCGCCAAGCGCCAGCGCGGCTTGCATGTCCGGCACTGCCACGCGGTTAATTTCGCAGCCGGTATTTTCCAGCATATTGATTTGTGCGGCAGTGGCGTTTATGTCGCGCGTATCGGTGTTGCACATGCTCTGCACACGCACGGGCTGGCCGCTGCCCAAAGTATAAGGGCCTACTTTGACAAGTCTGGTTTTATACATTATTCACCTTCCTGCGCGGGGGCCTGCTCCGTCGGAGCGTCCGCCGTTTGCGTTACGGCAGCGGGTTTTGTGAAAAAAATACGTTTTATATCCGCATACGAAGCGTATACTACCAGCAGCATGAGCAGATAAAACCCGACATTGGCCGCGCGCATGATATTTTTGGTGGAGGGGAGCTTGCCCGTTAATCCTTCCCATAAATATACCAGTGCATAACCGCCGTCCAAAATGGGAATGGGAAAAAGATTGAACATTCCGACCGCCAACGATAACATGCCTATCAGAAAAATAAAATCCATCCAGCCGCGGTGTGTGGCTTGGTGTATGATGTTGACAATGCCTATGGGGCCTGCCACGTCCGGAGCTTTTTTATGGGAGATGCTTTGCCATATGGAAACAAGTGAAAATTTGGTCCAGTACCAACATTGATACACGCCCAGCCATGCCGCATTAAACAGGCCAACGGGCTTTAACTGCGCGGCGACCATAATGCCCAATGTTTGGGGCTGCTCTTTTTGAAAATCGTCTTTTTTGGCCGTTACATGCAGCGTTTCTTCGCCGCGTTTGACGGTCAGAGCCAAATCTCCCGTGCGTTCTTGTATTTTTTGCGTCAGTTCCAGCCAGTTGCCGACGGCCTGCCCGTTCACGGATACAATCAGATCATCTGGCTGAAGACCAATTTTTTCGGCCGGATAATTTTCCGCCACCGCGCCCACCTGCGCGGGCATTTGGGCAGGGTCGGTTTCCGGCATGCCGCGCCAGTAAATCAGCCCCGCAAAAATGATTGCCGCCAGCACATAATTAAACAGAGCGCCGTTGACGACCATAAAAAATTTGGCGTACCATTTTTTGGCGGCGAACTCATGAGGCTTGGGAGGCTCTTTATGGTCATCTTCCAAAAACATTTGCCCTTCCGGCTCTACAAAACCACCAAAAGGGATGGCCCTGATTTGAAAATCGGTGCCTTTGGCGGATTTTTTATGCCAAAGGATTTTGCCAAAGCCAAAGGAAAATTCTTTGACGCCGATGCCCGTTAAACGGCAAGCCAAAAAATGTCCAAATTCGTGGATAATCACAATCGGGCTTAATACAACGATGACGGCAATAACGGAAAGCAACATAATAACCTCTTATAAAATGACCTTTTTATATTTCTTTTCAGCCAAATTAGCCAGCGCTTTTTCGCGTCCCCAAGCGTCGGCTTCGGCGGCCTGATGAAGCGTAATGTGTCCCTCCCGTCCATAGGTTTCTTTCAATACGCTGTAGACGAGTTTGGCAATATCGGTAAATTTAATGCGTTCTTTTAGGAAGGCGTCCACGGCCACCTCATCGGCCGCGCTGAGGACGGCCGGAAATACGCTGCCCCGCTCCTGTGCGGCCAAGGCCAGCTCCAGACAGGGAAACCGGTCCAAATCCGGCTCAAAAAATTCCAGCTTTTGCGCTTCAAACAGATTCAGCGGTTTCACCGGACTGGGCAGGCGTTTGGGGTACGTTACGGCATATTGAATGGGCAGCCGCATATCCGGTGCGCTCATTTCCGCCAAGATGGCGCCATCAACGTATTCCACGGCGGAATGGATAAGAGACTGCGGATGAATGACTATTTGTACCTTTTTCTGAGGCAAAGAAAATAAATTCATGATTTCAATGGCCTCAAAGCCTTTGTTCATCAAAGTAGCCGAGTCTACGGTTATTTTTTTGCCCATTTTCCACCGCGGATGATTGAGCGCTTCGGCAGGGGTAACGGTGGACAGGGCTTTTTTACGCCGCGCAAAAGGCCCCCCTGAAGCGGTTAAAAATACACGGGAAATCGTTTCGTTGGCGCGGTCATAATTGTTGGCGTCGGTTTCTTCCATACATTGGAAAATAGCCGACGGTTCGCTGTCTACCGGAATAATGGTGGCGTTCCAGCGGCGGCATTCCTGCATAATGCTTTGTCCCGCCATGACCATAGGTTCTTTGTTGGCCAGCGCAATGGTTTTGCCGGCTTTGATAGCCGCAATCAGCGGCTGAAAACCTACCGCTCCCACCAAACCGTTAATGATGAGATCCGCCGAAGGCAGTGAGGATAAAAAAATCAAGCTGTCCATATCAGGCGGCAAAAGCTGCGTGCCTTTTGGCATTTGGGTTTTCAGTATTTCATAACTGGCTGCATCCAACACGGCGGCGAAGCGCGGCTTAAACGTATGCACTTGTTTAATAAATAATTCCGTGTTACGGTTGGCGCTCATGCCTGTTACGCGGTACTGAGGCCCCAGCCGCGCAATTACGTCCAGCGCGGAGGTGCCTATAGAGCCGGTGGAACCCAAAACGATGATGTTTTTCATAAAGCGGTGTATAAAACTACATAGTAAAAAACGGGTGCCAATAACAGGTAGGAATCAAAACGGTCCAAAAAACCGCCATGCCCGGGGAGCAAATGGGAAGAGTCTTTTACTCCCGTACTGCGTTTGATGACGGATTCGGCCAAGTCGGATACTTGGCCCACCACGGCCACCAACAATCCCAGCCACACCGTTTGCGGTACCGTAAACAAATCCGGCAGAAACAGCTGTCTCATTAGCAGCGCACCGCCAATGGCCAATACGGTTCCGCCGACGGCTCCTTCCCAAGTCTTTTTAGGGCTGACTTCTAAATTTAATTTGTGTTTGCCTAAAAAACGGCCCGTAAAATACGCTCCTGTATCGCAAACCCATACGGTAATAATCATAAACAGCGTCAAGTATTCGCCGTATTGAGGAATCTCTCTTATATTAATAAGGTGCGCCAAAGACCATGGAATAAAAAATATACCGGCGAAAGTGTTGGTTACCCGTTCCCAGCTGCGGTGCGGGGTCAGTATTTCCACAAACAGCGTGCCGAAAATGACCACGCTGATGGAGAAAGGATATAAATTGTCCGGCAGTTCCAATGACGGCAAGTCGGCTCGGCCCAAAATGGCCACGGCGGCCATCAGCAAACCGAAAAGCATGAGAGACAGCGTATGTACCGGTTTTTTGCCGGCGGTCAGTATCAGTCCGTACTCGTATAAACACAGCAGGATGACACAGGCCGTAAAGGCCATAAATACGACTCCGCCAAAATGAATGGCGGCCAAAATAACAGGAATGCCGATGACGGCAGTTAAAATGCGGGGAAGTAACATACTTTTATTTTAGCAAATATCCGGCGTATTGAGCGGCATGTTGAAAATAAAGGGCGCTTTGCTGGCTGCTTGTTGCGGAAAGACTGGCAGGTTACATGTGTCTGCTTCCACGGGAAGCGGTTGAAATGCTTTTTGTATAGCCAAATAGAAAACCGCCGCTGCGTGTCGGCCTTTGCTTTGTCAACCTAAAAATTGGTACCATTTACATATATATATGTAATGGAGATATTACCCCATGGCAAAAAATGACCTGATCACTAGGAACCTGATGTTGGACAGTTTGAAGCAATATGCCAAGAACAGGATTTCCCATGAGTTCATTCGGCAACATGATGCAAAGAATGAAATTCCTTTAGAAATTTTGAAAGAGATGTATGACCATGACGTATTGGGCGTACATCTTTTGCTTATTCCGGAAGAATACGGCGGTCTCGGCGGTCAAACTACAGAGATTTACCGCGTGTGCGAACAGCTGGCCCGCATTGATTTGGGCATAGCCACCGGCGTATTTGCCACGTTTCTAGGCAGTGATCCTATCAATGTAGGCGGTACGCCGCAGCAGAAAGCCAAATGGTTTCAAAAAATTGCACATGAAAACAAATTGGTGGCTTACGGCGCAACGGAAGCCGACGCGGGCTCTGATCTTGTGTCTTTGCGTACGCGTGCCGAACGCGTGGAAAAAGACGGAAAGATCGTCGGTTATAAAATTACCGGCAGCAAAATGTGGATTTCCAACGGAGGCGTAGCCGATATTTATACGGTATTGGCTTTGGCCCCCAACGGTCCCAGCTGGTTTATCGTGGAAAAAGACACCCCCGGTTTTACGCAGGACGCTCATGAAGATAAACACGGTATCCGTCTTTCCAACACCGCAGGCTTGGCTTTTGACGAAGTGTATGTGCCGGCTGAAAATTTAATTGGTTTGGAAGAAGGAAAAGGCTTTTTGCAGGCGCAGGCGGTATTCGGCTATACTCGTTTAATGGTGGCTGCCTTTGGTTTGGGCGCGGGGGAAGAAGCCGTGGAAACAGCGCTCATATACGCGCAGCAGCGCATTCAAGCTGGCGGACCGTTGGCTGAAAAACAAGGTTTTATGCTCAAGCTGATTACGCCGCATTACGTGCGTTTTGAAGCAGCCCGTGCTTATATTGACTGGACGGCCAAGCAGTTGGAAGTTAACAATCACGGCCTTGCCACCGAAGGCGCTATTGCCAAACTGTACGCCACTGAAACGGGTAACAAAGCCGCGGAAGACGCCATTCAGGCTATGGGCGGCTTTGGATATACCAAAGAATTTGCGGTGGAAAAAATCAAACGCGATGTGAAAATTACCTGTATTTATGAGGGAACCAGCGAAGTATTGGAAATGACCATTTTCCGCGGCCGCTGGCAGGAACATCTCAAAACCCGTGGGCAGTATTATATCAAGCAGGCAGAGGAATTTGAGGCCATTCACGCACAGCATCCCGATGTGGGGGCCGACAGCGTAGCTTTAGGCTTGCGCGCTTTGGCACGCGTATTGGAAGATTGCCGCGCACAGAAGCTTACGCGTCATCAATACATTACCTTTATGTTAGGCGATTTGATCAGCGAGGCGGAAGTGGCCGCCGTTTTTGCGCGCGAATGCGCCGAAGGACGGGTAACCGAGGGCAGCCGTTTCGACTTAAATACCCTAAAAATTATGTCCCGCGTTAATGCCCGCCTGAGCGCATTTAAGATAGCCACGGAAGGCATGAAGCTGATTCTGGGCGTGGGCGCGGCCGACGCCAAAGATTTGTCCGCCGGCGTCAATTTGGTCGGCATAGAAGAAAAAATGACCGGTCTAATCAACGATGAGGATTTGGTTTCAGCCAAACTCAGAGACACTTTCAAAGCATAAGGAAAACCCATGAATATTATCGTATGTATTAAACAAGTACCCGATTCTACTCAAGTAAAGGTGGATCCGAAAACCGGTACGCTTATCCGTGCCGGCGTTCCCAGCATTTTGAATCCTTACGACCATTACGCGTTGGAAAAAGCCTTGGCTATTAAAGCCAAAACGGGAGCCAAAATTACCGTTCTTTCCATGGGCCCCAATCAGGCGGTAGCCGTATTGCGCTTGGCTTTGGCTTTAGGCGCCGACGAGGGCGTATTGCTTTCTGACCGTGCTTTTGCCGGTTCGGACACGTGGGCCACTTCTTATGCTCTGGCTACGGCCATTAGGAAAATAGGCGGTTATGATTTGATCCTCTGCGGTCAAATGGCCATAGATGGAGATACGGCGCAAACTGGTCCCGGTATCGCTTTCCATTTAGGTATTCCCCAGCTGACGTTTTGCGACAGTGTGGACAGCGACGGGCAACACGTAGTAGTAAAAAAATTAATTGAGGGCGGACATCAAATTATGGAAGCGGACCTGCCTGCTTTGGTAACGATGACCATGCCGGTGGATTATGTGGCCAAATATCCGTCTTTCTTGGCGGCGCACAAAGCGCAGGACAAACAGATTTCCGTTTGGACGGCCGCCCAAACCGGCGCCGATACGCATAAACTGGGGTTGGAGGGATCTCCCACGCGCGTGTCGCGCATTTTCCCGCCGGCCGCCAGAGCCAAAGGGGAAATGATTACCGGTTCTGCCGAAGAAATGGCAGCCAAATTTATTGAAATTTTGAAAAAGGAGAGTTTTATCAAATGATACAGGTAGCTTCTAATTGCGTAGGTTGCGGCAAATGTGTGTCCGCCTGTCCGTTCGGGGCGCTCTCCTTGGTGAACCGCAAGGCGGTGCCGAACAGCAGCTGCACAATGTGCGGCGCGTGCGTATCCGTATGTCCGGTGAAGGCTTTGTCTTTGCCGGCTGCCGGTGCGGCCGCGGCCAAAAAGGACCTCTCTTCCTATAAAGGCGTGTGGGCTTTTATTGAAATTTCCGATGACGGAAAAACGCAAAAGGTCCGCCCCGTAGGCTTTGAACTGCTTTCCAAAGGCCGAGAATTAGCCGATCAGTTGGGTGAAGAATTGTGCGCCGTGGTAATTGGGGAAGGGTTGGATAAATATTTTGCGGAACTGTCTTCTTACGGCGCGGATAAAATTTACGCGGTGGACGGTCCCGCCTACCGTGATTATAATACGGCCGCTTATGCCCATGCCATGGTAACGCTGATTAAAAAATACAGCCCCAGCGTGGTGTTGTATCCGTCCACCTATATCGGGCGGGATTTATCTCCGCGCATTTCTTCGGAATTATTCGTGGGTTTGACGGCGGATTGTACGGGCCTGTCCATAGCGGACGGATTGTTGATTCAGACCCGTCCGGCTTTTGGCGGCAATATTATGGCGGATATTAAATGCCCCGATTATCGTCCCCAAATGTCCACCGTTCGCCCGAATGTGTTCAAAAAGGTGATTACTCGTCCGAACAGCATGGCGCAAATCGTCCGTGAAAGCATAGCCGTTGCGGCCGAAGCGGGCAAAGTGCGCATTATCAGCAAACATTTTGACGAGACTTCCGCTCAGGACAAGCTGGATGAGGCGGAAGTGGTCATTGCCGGCGGCCGCGGGATGAAAGACAAAACCGGTTTTGACGTGCTTGAGCAGTTGGCCGCCGAACTGGGCGGTGCCGTGGGGGCGTCCCGCGCGGCGATTGATTTGGGGCTTAAACCTAAGGAAAAACAGGTGGGCCAATCCGGCGTTACGGTGGCCGCCAAGCTGTATGTGGCGTGCGGCATTTCCGGCGCGGTGCAACATATTGTAGGCATGGAACACAGCGACGTGATTATCGCTGTAAATAAGGATGCCAACGCTCCTATTTTTAACGTATGCAAATACGGTTTTGTGGGAGATGCGCGGCAGCTGCTGCCAAAAGTAGTGGATGCCGTCAAGAAAGCGAAAAATAAATAAAAAGACGCTTTCTTTGTTTTTTGTAATTTGGCAGACGCGGGGCAATAAAATATTCGCCCCGCGTTCTTCATTGTAATATGAAACCCCGCGTTATGTAATAACGCGGGGGGAGGAGCTTATGAATAAAACCGAAGGCTTAAGCGTTTTGCCAAATTTCTATGCCGGAAGCATTACATGCGCCGAAGCTTTTTCTCAATCATTTTGCCCGTACGGGACGGGCGCGTTTGTTTTTTAGCGCGCGCTGTAAATGGCATAATCGCTGCTGTGCTGCAATGCACAGGGCAAGGTTTGCACCCAATCTTTTTGGCCGGTAAGGCTGTAGGCTTTGGCGCGTTTGGCCATCAGCAGGCGGTGAGAATGTATGCTGACAAAATCCCTTTCCTGCGCATTCAAGTCCACCACGGCTGTCTCGGCAAAGCCGTCTCCGGCGGAATAGTCTGGACGGATGGCGGGGATACGAAAAAATTGTTTAATTTGTTTCCAAGTGTTTTTCATACTCTTATTCTAATTGTTCCGTCTGCGTGCGAACAGAGTCTTTAGTCCCAGATGAAAAAGAATTTTGGCCCTTATTTTTTGGGCCGCGGTCCTATGGCCCATATAGGACTATCGGTGTTTATGGGGCTGTCTGCTCTTACGCGCGTATATAAATATAATGATGTTCATATTGACATCCATTTTTCTTTTTTGTTATTCTGATAGCAAAGTGAAAGGCGGAAATCCTTTTGCTTGTTCTGCGTTCTCAAAATCAAGTTCACGGAGGGAACATGAAGTTCTCAAAGAAGAAAGCGTTTACGCTGACGGAACTTCTGGTGGTGGTTATCGTGGTGGGCGTATTGGCCGCGGTGGCTGTGCCGAAGTTTACGCGCGTATTGGAAACGCGCCGCACAACGGAGGCCGAAGAAATGCTGACGGCGGTGCGTACCGAGCAGGAAAAACGGTGTAGTCTGGGGCAAAAATACGCCGGGGATTTTGCTGATATTCCCACGGTGGCGTATGCCAAGACAGGCAACGTCGCGGAAGCCAAATCCGCCAATTATACCTATACTTTGACGCGTACCGGCGTCAATGCCAGCCGCCCGGGTAAAGATTATGTTATCCGCATGCCGTCTTATAAAAACGGCCAACTGTGCTGTGAGGGGTCCGATTGCGCCTCTCTGAACAAAAGCTATGCTTTGTGCAGTGAAATAGAGGCGGTGGAAGACGAATGCGCGGCGGACGTATGCGAAATTACGCCGAATTCCTGCGCGTGTTCCAAATATGCCCAAGCCAATCAGTGCGAGTGCGCCCCGTCTACGGAAACTTGCTGTTCTGACGGGGAAGTGTACAGAGACGGCAAATGCCTGAGCATGTGTGAGGCCTATCCCAGCACCGAAAATTGCTGCCAAGACGGAGAAGTGTATGCAGACGGCCAATGCCAGACAATGTGCGAAGCCAGCCCGTCCACGGCTAACTGCTGCACGGCAGAACAGGTGGCTCAAGGTATGGAATACAATCCGTTTGGCAAATTGGGTACCGATCTTTGCCAATGCCCGTCCCCCAATAAATTGGCCAAGGATTCCAAAACAGGAAAATCTTATTGCTGCTTTCCGGACGCCGTATATAAAGACGGCAAATGTATGACCAAATGCGAAGCCGATCCGAGTACGGCCAACTGTTGCACCGGAGGGCAGGAATGGCTGGCAAATGAAGGACGCTGCGAATGCCCGGAAGGGACCTATTGGAATGGTGAAAAGTGTACAGACGAATGTAAAGATAAGACTGTGCCGGATGACACGACGCTCTATTACTGGTTGGAAGAGACGGACGATACCTGCAACAAAGATATTCAATCTAAGTATGACTGCAGTGCGGTCAAGACGACATATAAATCGTGCACGGATTATTACGCAACAGGGGTAACGGCAGTGTTTGACGCACGTGTATATACGGGCGTGGAAATGTCCTTTGATAACAGCAATATGAGTGGCAGTAGTATAACGTCGGGCCCCTCAGGAAGGTTTTCTGCTGCTGATAGACGGGATCCGTTTGCCTCTTTTGCCAATGCCGATTATTGGCTGGCGGCGTATGGCGGCGGATCATCAAACCCCCTTCTCGGTGGTGGAGGTAATGATAATGATAATCCTATCGACCATGGTAGGCCTCCAGCGAACGTAAATACCTGTGCATCACCGAGATGTATGGCACGAGCCTGTATGACATATCTGACAGATGAAACGATTTGTTGTGCAACTAATACAGGTGTCGCGCAAAGCTTTACAGTTCCAGCCCAACGAAGTTATGGTATAGGCAACAATGGAGTTGTTTATACGGGGTGTATAGTTGGTTCTTGTCCTGAAGGCACCGTATGCAGCAATAGGCCAGTAGAAAATATTTGTATGGGGTGTTGTGATGAAAAACAATGGGCGGCAACAGATGGAGTCTGTTGTCCAGCAAAATATCATGTATCAAACGGCCATTGTTGTGCAAAAGAGGAAGAATGGTCGGAGGGCCCGAACGGCGGCCATTGCTGTCCGGAAGGAGAAGTGTGGACTGGGTACCAATGCGGTTGTGACGAAGACCGTGTTTGGAACGGCAGCAGCTGCGTTTGCCCCGAGGGACAATATGAGACTTCCGGTCATTGCTGCCCGTTAGAGCAAAAATGGGATGAAGATTACGGCGGATGTGCAGACAAATGTGCGCTGGGTTTCATCTCAGACGGAAATGGCGGCTGCAAATGCGGCGGCGGAGCGCATGAGTATAATGGAAAATGCTATATCTGCCCCGATGGCTCCGAATGGATAGGCAGCGGAAAATGCAAAGGTCCTCAATACAAGCGCCAGCAGCATACTTGCTGCAGTGATTACTTTAATCAATCCGGAGGGGACCTTGAGACTGAGACTGGCGGCGATTATGAAGTTCCTCGTCCTTCCATGCCTTAATCAGACAGTTGTTTTGTGATACCAAACACCCCGTCTTAGACGGGGTGTTTTTTATGCTGTTTTCATCAAGCAAAGCTTTCCGCTCGCGTCGCTTGTTTTTGCCGTTTGTTGTTTTCAGAAACCGTGGGAGTTGTTTGTCCGGCCTAATCTATATTTGTCGTTCCCCGCCCTCCAGCCGCCGTTGTAATTGCTATAATAAATAAGGATATGTCTATATTTTCTAAACTTTTCAAACTGTTTATCACCGTGGTGCTAATGCCGCTTATCCCCATGGCGCTGCTGCTTGTGTATTATCAAAACCGGCAAAAAGACAATATTTTGCAAACCCATTATAATTTAGCGGAAATGATATCCTATGATATGAAACAGTCCGCCGCTGAACTGACGCCCCGTTTGCGTGCGGTCGCCTTAACGGCGGAAGAAATGAAAAGCGGACAGGAAATATCCTTTTTGCTGCAAAACGTTTTGAATGAAAATGAAGATATTTTATTTTTGGCCCTACTGGACGGAGAGGGAAAAGAACAGTCCCGCGCCGCCCGTAACAGCCACGCCGCCGCATGGGAAAAAGTAGACCTTTCTTCTGAAGAAAATTTGCCGCTGATGGCCCAGACGCCGCGTTTGTATTTGACGCCGCTTCGTATGTCAGGCGGTGCGGCCGGTGCGGAATTTATCCTTCCGTTTGGCAAAGACGCTTTTTTATACGGAGTGCTGAACATGTCCTCGCGGTTGGAGCGTTTGCAGCAGCTGCGTATCGGGCGTACGGGGCAGATTTATTTGGCCGCGCCAAACGGCGAAATACTGCTCTTGCCGTCCCAGTGGGGGCCGGAAGTGCCGGCCGGCGCATTGGGGAAAATATTGGCCGGTTCGTCCCGTTTTATTAAACACGTAAAAGGCGCGCAGGAGAGTTATGTCGGAGCTTTTGCTCCCGTGGATATATTTGACGTGTATGCCGTCGTCCTGCAGCCGAAAGAAGAAGCTTTCCGCAGTTTGTATTTTTCCAACATTGTAATCATGTTGTTTTTGCTGGCCATTGCCACGCTGGCCTATTTTGGAGCCTTGACGTTTTCACGCAGTTTGGGCGAACCGATAGCCGCCTTGGCCGATGGAGCACAGGAAGTCAGCCGCGGAAATTTGGACCATCGCGTCAGCGAAGAAGTCGGCTGGGGGGAATTTCAGCAGTTAATTGCTTCTTTTAATAAAATGACGGCGGATTTGAAAGATTATCAAGCCCTTCAGCTTAAAAACCAAGTCAGTGAGATGAAAGAGCAGGTTTTCCGTTCTGTTGCGCATGATTTGCGGGCGCCTCTTTTAGGCCTGCAGGGATATATTTATATTTTGTCCTCAGGTAAGATAACCTCTCAGCAGCGCGATGAGTATTTGAAAAGAATGGCCGAAGCCGCCCAAGATTTGTCTTCTTTGCTTGAAGACGTGCTGGCCGTGTCTCGCGTGGAGGCGGGGATGACCCTGCCCCAGCGTCAGCAAGTAGAGCTGAAAACCGTTTTGCAAGGCGTAACCAATACGCTGCGCCCCGCCGCGTTGGAAAAAGGCCTGCAATTGGAAATGCAAATACCCGAGGGCTTTTGTGTGTGGGCGGATATGAAACTGTTGCGGCGCATTTTGACCAATTTAATTTCCAATGCCGTTAAATTTACTTCAAAAGGTTTTGTCCGCATATCTGCAGAAGAGGAAGATAAACAAACGTTTATCCGCGTGCAGGACAGCGGCGTGGGGCTGACTGCCAAACAATGCGAAGAAATTTTTGATAAGTACCGGCAGGTGGACGATAAATCCGAAGGATACGGGCTGGGCTTGTTTATCAGCCGGCAATTGGCCCGCGCACACGGAGGAGATTTGACCGTTGTGTCCGAAACGGGCAAAGGCAGTACCTTTACCCTGACGCTGCCTAAGGAGGAAACATGAGCGTTTTTTGGCGTTTGACGCTGGCGTATTATATTTGCGCCGTTCTGTTTTACAACCGCCGTTTTTTCGCTTGGCGCGACAAAAGCCCCGTGTTGTCTTCGGCGGTGCAGTTTGCGGCTTATTTTGCCATAGGCGGCGCTTTAACGTGGTCATACTGGCAGCTTCCGTGGCCTCTGCTGGGGCTGTGGCCGTCTTCCAGCGTCATATGTCTGACGGCGTTTGCCTTGTTTGAAACGGTAAACAATAAAATGATGGTGTACCGCAGCGGCCAGCAGAAACGCCACGCGCTTACTTTTGCCGTACATGATATTTTGGCCCTTTTGTTCATCTTGTTGTGTGCGCCGACGCATGTGTTGTATGAAACCGGCAATTTTGTGGCCGATCCGTGGATTGTTTTTTGCGTAGGGCTTTTGGTGGTAAGCAAAATGTTCAGCGTATTTATTTATATGGTGGAACAGGATATGTACGGACGGGATTATCCAACGATAGACGAAAGTTTTATCACCATGCTGATGCGCGTGATTTTTTATCTGATCGTGCTGCTGCCCGGCTGGCGCTGGGTGCTGTGGTTTGTGGTCTGGCTGTGGGCATGCCGCGTGGCACGGCGCAACCGGTTGTTGGATTTTTCCCGCTTTGCCTTGTATTTTGGCGCATTGGGGGCGACGGCAGTAGGATTTTTAGCCAAATGGAGTTTTTATTTGTCATGACACCGCTTAATGAAGTAAAGTTTGCTTGTTTGGATACGGAAACGACGGGATTGTCCTGCACTTGCGGAGGCAAAATTTGCGAAATTGCCGTTTCCGTCAGTCAAAACGGCCGCAAGCTAGAGGAATTTTCCACTTTGCTTAATCCCCAGATGCCCATGCATCCGGACGTCATAGCCATACACGGCATTACGAATGAAATGGTAAAAGACGCCCCGAAATTTATAGACGTGCTTCCCCGTTTGCTGACCTTGTTTGACGGCTGTGTGTTGGTGGCGCATAACGCGGATTTTGATGTGGGTTTTTTGAAAGCGGAAACCGAAGCCTGCGGACTGAATTTTCCAAAATATCCCGTATTGGACACCTTAAAACTCGCGCGCAAAAACGGTTGTTTTCCGCGCAATACTTTAAGCGTTATAGCCTCCTCGCTGGGTATAGACGCGAAAGGTGCGCACCGCGCCATGGCGGATGTGCGCATGATGGAACAAGTGCTGTATAATTTTTTACATGAGTTCGTGCGCTGCGGTGTGAACAGTCTGGAAGATTTGCTCAAGTGCCAAACTCACCGCCATGGAAAGGCCATTCTGGGACGCATGACGCCGCTGCCTTAGCAACGTGTGCGCAACGTACAGACTTTCATATAATATACATATAGACCGCTTTAAGCGGTATGCATGAAGGAGAGATTATTTATGAAAAGAGTAGTTTTGATTATACGCGACGGCTGGGGCAATGCCAAAGCTGGCAAATACAATGCCGTCAGCAATGCCAAAACGCCGAACATGGACAAATACTTGGCGCATTGGCCCCATACGCAAATAGCGGCCTCCGGTGAGCAGGTGGGGTTGCCGGCGGGATATATGGGATCGTCGGAAGTAGGGCATTTGAATATGGGTGCGGGCCGTATCGTCATACAGGAACTCAAACGCTTAAAAGACACGATTGAAGACGGCTCCTTATTCAAATCCGCTCCTTTTGCCGCCGCCATAGACAACTGCTTAAATAATCATAAGGCGCTGCATTTAATGGGGCTGGTGCAGGATGAGGGCGTGCATGCACACCAAGACCATTTGTTTGCCATCTTAAAATATGCCGCCGAAAAAGGCGTGAAACAGATTTATGTACACTTTTTCTCTGATGGACGTGATACGCCGCCTAAATCGGCCATCGGTTTTATTCGCCAGTTGGAGGAGCATATTGCGCAGTGCGGCGTGGGGCAAATCGCCACCATTCAGGGCCGTTACTATGCCATGGACCGCAGTGAGGATTGGGCCTTGACCGACCAAGCGTATAATTTAATAGTCCATGCGCAGGGCGCTCACGCCAAAACGGCGGAAGAAGCCGTCCAAACCGATTACGAAACATTGAAAACGCCGGACGGAGGCCCTATGGTGGATGAATATATTCCGCCAACGGTGCTGGGCGATTACAAAGGCATGAACGAAGGCGACAGCGTGATTTTCTTTAACTTCCGCCAAGACCGCGCCATTCAGCTGACAAAAGCTTTTATTGACCCCGCTTATCCGGGCAAAATTAATCGCGTCCCCTGTGTGTACTGCGGTTTGACGAAATATTATGACTCTTTCCCGTACAATGCCTTGCCGTCTATGACTGACGGGGGCGGCATGAATAATCTGCTGGGGCAAGTCATTTCCAAGGCCGGTTTGAAGCAACTTCGCTTGGCCGAGACGCAAAAATTCAAACATGTAACTTCTTTCTTTAACGGCAAACAAATTCAGCCCTATGAGGGAGAGGACCGTATAGAGATTAAAGGGCGTTTTGATCCGGCCACCTTTGCCGAACATCCGGAAATGGAAGCCTACCGCGTGGCGGATGAAGCCGTCAAACAGGTGGAGAGTGAAAAGTATGACTTCATTGTTATCAACTTTGCCAACGGAGACATGGTAGGCCATACCGGCAATTTTAATTCCGTCGTCAAGGCTATTGAGGTGGTGGACGAGTGCGTGGGCAAAGTAACGCAGGCCGCCTTAGCGAAAAATTATGCCGTGATGATTACCGCCGACCATGGAAACGCCGAAGAAATGTGGGATGAAAAAATCAATATGCCCAAAACGGCGCATACGACAAATTTGGTGGATTTCGTCTATGTCAATCCGGACGATCCTTCGGCGCTGTTGGCCAAAAGCGGCAAATTAAGCGATATCGCCGTAACGGTGCTGCAGGTGCTGGGACTGGACAAACCGGCCGACATGACGGCAAAGAGCTTGATAGAAAAGTAGGACCTCTGTTCTTTTTACATAAAAAGGTTTGTCGTAAGGAATATAAAAAATCCGTTTGGCGGCTGTTTTGTAAACTCGCTTTGCTCAAACATACAAAACAGACAACTCCGCCAAACGGATTTTTCATAGACATTTCCATTATTGGCGGAAATATATGCAACAATACCTCAAAGTGAAAGTGCACGCGGGAGAGAAAAAAGAAAAACTTCTGCAAAAAACGCCGGACAGTTTTGAAATTTGGGTCAAAGCTCCCGCTGAACGCGGATTGGCCAATGCCGCCGTGCGCGCCGCGCTGGCGGCGCATTTTGGAGTGTTGGAAAACAAGTTGTCTCTGATTAAAGGGGCTGCTTCGCCTGCCAAGATTTTTATATTGCGGGATTAAGGCGCCAGCGTTCTGGCTTGGCGGCGTGCTTTTGTTTATAACGCCGGTGTCTGCTGTTACGTTAAGGTCCTATGGCGATTTCGTAAAGTTGGCTTTTTGCGCCGATTCGGAATTTATGCAATACTGCTGCCCCGCGCCGAAATTAAATCCCACCAATCATCTGACCAGTACAAACCCGCCGTATTTCCAATAAGCGCACAGGGGCATTGACAAACAAATCCATGCGCTGCTTCAGAACGGCAGCATACCGTCATGACCCACAAACACATACCTGTCTTGTTATTGCCGAGACCCGCAGCCGGCAATCCCAGCCTTATAAATCACAATAAAGTCAACCAGATGCCCGACAAAAAATATTCGGATATAACGCGCGGCGGGAATTTGGATGTTTAGTTTTCTGTTGGGTCGTTATGGTTGTTATGCCGTTTATTTGCCGAAAGCCGCCCAAGCCTTGACTCGTTTTTTTTTTTTTTGATACCCTATACATGGCGAAAAATCAAACGCCGCTGAGACGTGTTTTTGAACGATTAAACGCTGTTATAGGAAGAAAAAGATGAGAAAAGGTTTTACATTAATTGAACTGTTGGTAGTAGTGCTGATTATCGGCATATTGGCGGCCATTGCACTGCCGCAGTATGAAAAAGCCGTGCTCAAATCCCGCGCCACCCAAATGCAGGTGTTTACCAAGCATTTTAAGGATTTGTGTACCATGGATCAGTTATCCGGCGGAGACTGCTCCGGCCCGTTGGCCGATATGGGATGGGAATATCCTATGGAAAATTATCAAATTGCCAATATCAAAGAAGATTTTGACTGTGGTGATTTTGAACTCCAGCATAGCGGAAAACAGCTGGCCGTTTATCCTAAATATGACACAAGTTTATATTTTTATTTTAACCATCCGAACACTTTTTGCATGGCTTATGAAGAAAGCTCCTTGGCGCAGGGACTGTGCCAGAGCATGGGCGGCAAATATGCCGGAGGCGATACTTCTATTGACGGCAAAAAAGTGAAGAAATATAGATTATAGTTGTCTTTTCAGGCCGGAAATTGTTATAATACTTACAAGGAAAGAATCGCCCGGGCCTTAGGTGAGTCAGCGCCCAAAAGAGATTCAATAAACCCACGCGGGGCGTAAAGGCCGCCCTGTGCGGTTTTTTGTCTGGAAAATTAAAGAAAGAAAATAGTAAAATAAATCTATGAGAACCTACGAAACTGTAACGATTGT
>CALUXG010000013.1 GCA_944324685.1 uncultured Elusimicrobiales bacterium | reverse complement strand
TGCTGGAAAATAGAGTCGCTGTTTTCCAACGAATAGACGTATCCCTCGTCAATGCGGTTGTGTTTCACTTGCTCATACAATTCATTAAAGCGTTTAATATGGTCTTTGGTCCGCTTGGTAGAATATTCTTTGGCGGTTCCCGTGGTCATCAAGAATGCCCAGTCCGAAGACTGCATCAGCAGCAGTTCGCGCGCCATTTGGTTTAAGGTGCGTCTGAGCAAACCATCCGCGTTGGGATATTTGTTGGCCAATTCGGTCATGCGTTGAGACTCTTTGATCAGGTGGCGGTAAATCCAGTCATTGCCGGCATTGAGCCATACGTCATGATAGCCTTTGTCTCCCCACGAGGACATGGACGGCTGTACCGTTTGATTGACGGGATACATGTCCAAATATTCCATAGGAGTAATCAGCTTGATGTCCGTCTGGTCATAATAGATTTTCTTAAATAAAAATTCCAAGAAGTCTATTCCTTCATACCACCAGTGTCCGTACAACTCCGCATCATACATGGACACGACCAGCGGCTTGCGGTCCATCAGCGTGGACAAGTATTCCACTTGTTTTTGACGGTTGAACATAAAATTGCCCGCGTGCACGGCGGCCACGTCGCGCGCTTCGTGCGGATTGTAAGGGGCTTTTTCGTTCAAGGCCACTTTACCCGTAATTTTATGGTATTTCATGCCAATGTTGCGGCGTACGCCATCGCTGTGCAGATAAGGCTTAATATAGTCGTAATCCAAGTCATAACCTAAATCGCGGTAGAATTCGCGGTAGCGGGCGTCACCCGGGTAGCCGGAGTCCGCACTCCAAACCTGCTGGGCCGATTCCATATCGCGCGCAAAAGCGGCTACGCCTGTTTTGGGGCAGTATACCGGTGCGTAAATGCCGTATTTCGGCCGCGGCGTGCCATGCAAAATACCGTGGGATTCCAGAAAGAAAAAGCGTATTCCTTCATCTCTTAGGAACTTATCGTCGCCCGGATTGTAGGCGCATTCGCCCAGCCATATGCCGCGGGGGCTTTTGCCAAAACGCAGGCGATAGTCGGCCGCCGCCACTTTGACTTGGGCGTTGACGCTTTCTTTATGCACCATTAAAGGCAAATAGCCATGCGTCGCTCCGCAGGTGATAATTTCCAGTTTTCCCATATCTTGAAATTTTTTGAAGCCTTCCAAAATATGAGAATGATAGACATTTTCAAAAAGATCTTTGAAACGGCGGAATTTGTCATAATACATTTGTGCAACGGCTTCAAATTCCGTTCCTTTGGTGCGTTCTATTTCTTTGCCGGACAGTTCCACTCGTTGGTTTAAGTAATGTTTGAAGCGGTCAATAAGCAACGGGTCGCTCATCATGTTGCACAAAGGAGGCGTCAGCGACATGGTCAGCCGAAAATCCACACCTTCCGCGGTAAGTTTTTCAAAGACGTTCAGAAGCGGCAGATAAGTTTCCACCATGGCTTCATAAAACCAGTCTTCTTCCAGAAAGTCGGGATATTCCGGATGTTTAATAAACGGCAGATGCGCATGCAATACCAGCGCAAGGTAACCTTTTTCCTGTCCCATATTTATTTCCCTTGTTCGCGCAGGGCTTTGATATGCACCTGACGGGTCTTATCGCCTTTTCTGTTGCTGGCTTTTATGGGCAAATCCAACACCGCGCCGGCCGGCAGTGCCTGACGCAGGGAAAATTTGCCGTTTTGCAATTTAATTTCTTTGCCGTTAATGGTTACAAAAGCATTGGGCGAGGCCGAACCGTATACGATAATTTCGCAGTCGGCTTGCAGCCATATGTCTTCGTCTCCTTCCGGTGCGGGGGCCGGCACGGTATGCAAAGCAAAAGAAGTCCAAGATGAGCGGGCCGAAGAAGGGGCCTGAGCGGCGCCGGCCAGCTCCGTCAAACGCCAGCGCTGGTCTACCACTTGCATCAATTCACTGGCGCCCATTCCTATGCGGTCGGCTCCGGAAAGTTGCAGAAGCTTAATAAAGTCTCCTTCCACGCTCATCCATTTGTCGTCAATTACGTCGGAAACTTTGCCCGGGGGCAGCGTGATGGCATTGCTGCGGGTCAGCAAAATGAACTGGCCCTGCGGCGTAATAAAACCTAAATCCGCCACATATCCGCGTCCGGCCTGAGGGGCGTGAATGTACCAGCTTTTTGCGTCAAAAATAACGGGCATATCATAATAAGCGTTGGCATTGGTGCCGTCAAAATATTCTTTGTCCGTTATATCGTATAGGCGGATGACTGTGCGGCTGTGGTCCAATACCTCCGCGCCATACTGGCTGCGGACGTAATCAAAGGTCTCGGCGGTAATTTCCCAAAACAGGAACATCCACGCGGGATCTTTGGGCAGTAAATAGCTTTCGGTGGTGCCGTAACCGGAGGGAATATCTCCCTGTTCCTGAGGCACCTGCGGCCGTGCTGGTTGAAACACGGTGGAAGATAAATTTTTCTCCATAATAAAACCTCACCCTTTTATATGACTAAAATCCATTCTTTTCTATTTTAGCATTTTTGGCGCTTAAATGCCCTCCCTGTTGCAAAGCCTAAAAATTAATGTAGAATGAAAAAAGCGCCCCCCTTGCGGGGCAGGAGGACACATGAAAGCGCTCTGTAAAACGAAACCCGCCAAAGGTGCGGAATATATTGATACGGATGTTCCTAAGATTAAAAAAGATGAATTATTGGTAAAGATTTATAAAACATCTATCTGCGGCAGCGATATTCCGGTTTACAATTATACCGGCTGGGCGCCGCAGCGCATACCCATTCCGTTTATTTTCGGCCATGAGCTGTGCGGCACGGTGGTGGAAGTGGGCGAGGAAGCTTACGGTTTTGAAAAAGGCGATTTTATTTCCATAGAATCGCATGTATGGTGCGGCAAATGTTATGAATGCCGCAATAATCACCGCGACGTGTGCGCACATAACCAGACCATTGGTTTGGACCGGCAGGGCGGTTTTGCCGAGTATGCGGCCATTCCCGCGCGCTGCGGTTGGAAACATAAAGATGACAGCCTAAAAGACATTGCTTCCATTATGGAGCCGCTTGGCAACGCCGTTTATGCCACGCTGGCCAATGATATTAACGGCAAAGTCGTATTGGTCAACGGCATGGGCGCACAAGGGTTGTTTGCCGCCAATGTGGCCAAAGCCTGCGGCGCGGCCAAAGTTATAGCCACGGAAATGTCCGCTTTTCGCAAAAAATTGGCCGATCGTATGGGGGCCGATGTCATTATAGATCCCTCGGAAGCCGGCGCCTTGGAGAAAATTATTAAAGCTTCCGGAGATGAAAAAGGCGTGGATGTGGTCATAGAAATGTCCGGCCATCCCGCCGGCATTGATTTGGCTCTGCGCGCCATTAAGCCAGCGGGGCATTTTGTGGCGTTTGGTTTGCCCGGGGGGCCGATTACCCTTGACTATGCCAACTTGATTGTATTCAAAGGCGTACAGGTACAGGGGTTGACCGGCCGCCAAATTTATCAGAGCTGGTATACCATGGACGCCCTGCTGCGCAGCGGGAAAATAGACCCGCGTCCCGTGATTACCCATGAGTTTGAAATGAAAGATTTTGAAAAAGCTTTCGCCGCCATGACCGATCCGGAGCATAAATGCGGCAAAGTCATTATGGTCCCGTAAGGAGAAAACTATGAATGATAAGTTTGCTTTTTTAGACGATGAAATTAATCAGTTAAAATCCGAAAACCGTTTTATCACGCTGCATATTTTGCAGTCGGCGCAGGCGCCGGTGGCTGTGATTGACGGAAAAAAAGTGGTTAATTTGACATCCAACAATTATTTGAATTTAACCACACATCCCAAAGTAAAAGCCGCCGCGGAAAAGGCCATAGAAGAATACGGCATCGGTACCGCGGCCGTGCGCACGATTATCGGCACGATGACCATGCATGAAGAATTGGAAAAAAGACTGGCTAAATTCAAAGGGGCCGAAGCGGCCATACTGACGCAGTCCGGCTTTACGGCCAATACCGCCACCTGCCAGTGCTTGATGACGTCTCCGGAAGACGTATTGATTTCCGATGAACTGAACCATGCCAGCATTATAGACGGCGGCCGTTTGGCCAAAGCCAAAAAGAAAGTCTACCGCCACAGCGATATGGCTCACCTGAAAGAGATTTTAGAAAGCGACGACGTCAAAAACGCCCGCCGCAAACTGCTGGTAACCGACGGCGTGTTCAGCATGGACGGGGACATTTGCAATCTGCCCGACATCGTAGAACTGTGCGACAAACACGGCGTGATTACCATGATTGACGACGCTCACGCTTCCGGCGTATTGGGTGAACACGGCCACGGCACTGTGGAACATTTCAAAATGCAGGGGAAAGTGGATATTCAGATAGGCACATTGTCCAAAGCTTTTGCCGCGGTAGGCGGTTATGTGGCCGGTCCGCAAAAACTGCGCGATTATATGGTGTCTACAGCGCGTCCGTTCTTATTTTCCAGCTCTCAGCCGCCTTCTGTCATTGCCACGTGCTTGGCGGGGCTGGACGTGATTGAAAACGAACCCGAACGGCTTAAAAAACTCTGGGACAATACACATTATTTCAAAGAGGCTTTGCAAAAGGCCGGCTTTGATACCGGACACAGCCAGACACCGGTAACGCCCGTCATGGTCCCCGGCAGCGCCGAAGCTCAGGCATTTAGCAAACGATTGTTTGAAGAAGGCGTTTTTGCTTTGGCCATCGTATTCCCCACGGTGCCGCGCGGAAAGGAACGCTTGCGTACGATTGTTACGGCGGGCCATGAACGCAAAGACTTGGAATTTGCGGTGGAAAAATTTGTCAAAGTGGGCAAGGATTTGGGTGTTATTAAATAAGAAAATAGGTCTTGGACGGTTCGGTTTTATAGGCGCGGGACAAAATGATTTGCCCCGCGCCTTTTCTGTAAAATCTTTTTCAAAGGTTGCATGCGGGAATCTTTTGTTGGAACGCCGTTGCCGTTTAGTCTTTTTCCCGTCGTTGTTGTGTCGTTTGCCGTGCCCGTTTATTAATTGTTTTTCCGTCGAGACTTGACTCGTTTTTTTTTTTTGATACCCCTATACGTGGTGAAAAATCAAACGCCGCTAAGAGGCGTTTTTGAACGATTAAACGCCGTTATAGGAGTAAAAAATGAAAAAAGGGTTCACCTTGATAGAACTTTTGGTGGTGGTGCTGATTATCGGTATATTGGCCGCTGTGGCTTTGCCTCAGTAATCAAAAAGCGGTGGAAAAATCCCGCGCCGCAGAAGCCGTTACTCTGGCGAGGATTATTGCCGAGGCGGAAAAACGTTATTATATGGCCAACGGAGAATATACCGATGATATCAGCCTGCTTGATATTTCTTTTACGGGTACGGCGGCCAGCATTTATGAAACACAGGCCTTTCAGACAAAAAATTTTATTTGCCGTCCGGTTTGTTCCGTCAGCGGATGTTGGACGGATGCTTTGGCCACCTGCCAGCGTATACCTTACCGTACAACATATGCCATCTCATATTTAAAAAATGATACCATGGTTTGCCGGTTTTACAATGAAGAGGGGGAAAACGTTTGCCGCATGTTCGGGACTAAAAAAGGAGACGATTATGTGTTTTGAGAGGATATGCTCCTGTTTTTGAAAATAAAAAACCGCTCCGAAAGGAGCGGTTTTTTATTAGGGACGGGGTATACCCCGGATTCTGTCGGGCCGAACGACCCGTGAGAACCATTACTCTAAGCGGCCTACTCTGCCTCTGACGCGGGACACGTATGGGCATGTTTGGCCTTGCTCCCCGCGGGGTTTGCCGTGCCGCACGCATTGCTTTGTGCGCGGTGCGCTCTTACCGCACCTTTTCACCCTTGCCCGAAGGCGGTATGTTTTCTGTGGCACTTTCCGTCCGTACGGCTTTTACCCCGTACGGCCCTTGCTTTCGCAAGGCGCGTTTCCCTATGGAGTCCGGAAGTTCCTCCCAAGACACTTAAGCCAAGGGCGGTTCTCTGCCCCGTCACAATCTGTCAAAAATCATCAAATAAAGACGGCTGCGCCGGTTGGGCATGTTTTGTTTTCGGTTCCCGTTTTTTGGCGGGGACGGCCTGCCTGCATACCGGTTCTACCGGCACGCCGTTAACGGTCATGGCGGAAGATTCTTGCGCGGCGTCTAGGTTTTTAATGGGATTAAATCCCACGGACTGTTTCATATCCATGGCTTTGTTTGCCAGTGCGTCCGGCTCTTTGTTTAAGTGCCGTAACACGTGGCGTATGGATATATGAAACGGTGCGGCCAAGGTGCGTATTTCCGCCATACGTGAGGCCAAATCGGGGTTTTTGATTTTATATTCCCCTAAATACTGTTTGACCAAAAGCAAAGAGTCAGAAATGATGTCCAGTTCCCGCGCGCCCAGCTCGGCGGCTTTTAACAGGGCCAGTTTTAAGGCGGTATATTCAGCCTGATTATTGGTGCAGTGTGCTATAAAATGCCCCTCCTGCGCCAATATGACGCCGTTTTGGTCTTTTATGACATACGCCGCCGCCCCTAACCCCGGGTTGCCGCGGCTGCCTCCGTCTATGTTAATCGTTACGCGCATATATTTATTTTAGCAAATGGCGGGTCCTTTGCGGTTTTTCATGCTATAATAAAGCTGATGGCCAAGACGGGAGGAAAAATATGTTAAAAAAATTTTTGTCGTGGGGGCTTTTGCCGCGCGTGGCAATGGCCATTATTTTAGGTATAGCGTGCGGATTGTTTTTTCCAGACGGACTAGTGCGTTTATTTTTAACGTTTAATGATTTGTTCAGCCAGTTTTTGGGTTTCATTGTTCCTTTGCTTATTTTGGGTCTTATCGCGCCGGGCATTGCCGAATTGGGTAAAGAGGCTGGAAAGCTGCTGTTGTTTACGGTATTGTTGGCCTATGGTTTTACCTTGTTTGCCGGTTTGTTTACGTACGGCGTGGCAGTGCTGACGTATCCGTGGGTGTTGGATACGACGGCGACGCTGACTTCCTTTACGCAGACGGCGGGACTGGAGGCATATTTTACACTGCCGATACCCGCTTTTATGGATGTTACTTCGGCCATTATTTTTGCGTTTGTGCTGGGGCTGGGCATGGCTTTTATACAGGGAGATACGCTAAAAAAGGTCATGTTTGATTTCCGCGATATTATCTATAAGACCATTTCCGCGGTTATTATTCCGTTATTGCCGTTGTATATTTTTGGCATTTTCTTAAATATGACTTCCGCCGGCCAAGTAGCGGCCGTATTGGCCGTGTTTGCCAAGATCATCATTTTAATTTTTATGATTACATTGATCGTGCTGCTGATACAGTTCGGTATTGCAGGTGCGGTGTCAGGGCAGAATCCATTGAAAATGCTGAAAACCATGCTGCCGGCTTATCTGACGGCGTTGGGAACTTCCTCTTCGGCCGCTACCATACCCGTAACGTATAAACAGACGCAAGAGCTGGGCGTGCGAGAAGATATAGCCGGTTTTACCGTGCCTTTGTGCGCCAATATTCACATGTCCGGAAGTACCATTAAAATTACGGCCTGTGCTATGGCGATTGTTCTTTTAACCGGCGGTCAGCTGCATTTTTGGCAATTTGCGGGATTTATTTGCATGCTGGGCATTTCCATTATGGCCGGCCCCGGGGTGCCGGGCGGCGCGGTCATGGCCTCGTTGGGTGTACTGCAAAAAATGCTGGGTTTTAACGAAGAAATGCTGGGGCTGATGATTGCACTGTATATAGCCATGGATTCTTTTGGTACGGCTTGTAACGTAACGGGAGACGGAGCCGTGTCCGTCATCATCAATAAAATATACTACAAGACGAAGTAAGCTTTTGCTCTCCAGACGGACGGCCTTTATAGGCCGTCCGTTTTTGTGCGTCCGGAATTTATTAAGGCTTGAATTGTTTTTTTTTTTTGATAAATTTTGCGTATGAGCAAAATTTATCAAAAAATGTATCTGCAACATAAAAACCGCTCTAAAGGTGTTTTGGGCGGTTTTATGCGTAATGTCATTCTTAGGAGTTTTTGCTCAGAATCCCAACCTCATTCTTTTCTTTCGAATGCGTTGTTTTCTCATTTCGTCATCCCCGATGGCTGCGGCAGGGAATTTCCACTTTGTAAAACAACAGAATGGTTGGGATGCCGAGTAAAAGCGTCTCGGAATGACGGCGTTATAGATAAGTTGGGATGCCGAGCAAAAGTGTCTCGGCATGACGGCGTTATAGATAAGTTGAGATGCCGAGCAAAAGCGTCTTGGCATGACGGCGTTATAGATAAGTTGGGATGCCGAGCAAAAGCGTCTCGGCATGACGGCGTTATAGATAAGTCGGGATGCCGAGTAAAAGCGTCTCGGCATGACGACAATATAAAAAAAGTCATCCTGAGAAGCCGTAACTCAGGATCTCTTCCGTTTTCTTTCAGTCGGGCCGGTTTTACGTTGATGGAACTTTTGGTGGTGGTGCTGATTATCGGCATACTGGCGGCGGTGGCTTTGCCGCAATACCGCAGAGCCGTAGTAAAAGCCCGCACCGCGCGTGTTTTGCCTCTTTTGCGCAGTTTGGCGGAAGCGGAAGAACGGTTTTATATGGCCAACGGATATTATGCCTCCGATTTGGCCGATTTAGATGTGGCGGTATCAGACATAAAATTGCCGGACGGAAAAGGCGTGAACTGGCAGATTGTAGAAAATGAATCGGTGTCCGCCTCTTACAATTATTTGGTGGACATGCCTCCTGTGGGGTATTATTTTCGTCATGGAACCTCGTCGCATCCCGTTCACGGAAAATTCTATTGCAACGGGTATGATTCCGACATAAAAGCATGGGTGTGCCAATCGTTGGGGGAGCCCGTCTACTCATGGACTCCTTGGTTCACTTATTGGTGAACGAAGAGTTGCCTTTTCTTATGTGAGTTTATTGAAAGCGTTTGTTATATGCGGCATCCTAAAAATATTCGTTGTTGTAAAAACGCCGTACAATATTCCGAGATGAAAACAGTTATAAAAAATCACTTTTGCGGAGTTTTCTGTTTTGTATGTTTGAGCGCTTTTCGCGCGAGTTTACAAAACAGCCGCAAAAGTGATTTTTATGTTTCTTATCGGAGAGCTTTTTGCTTATTTTTTGTCGGCACAAAAAGTAAGATTAAACAAGCCCTTGATCAATCATGGCGTCGGCTACTTTAATGAAGCCGGCTATGTTGGCTCCGGCCATATAGTCGCCTTTTACGCCGTATTGTTCGGCGGCGGCCAAACAAGTGTCGTGGATGTTGCGCATGATTCTCTGCAAATAACTATCCACCTCTTCACGTGTCCAGTAAATGCGCATGCTATTTTGCGTCATTTCAAGGCCGGACACGGCCACACCGCCGGCGTTGGAAGCTTTGCCCGGGGAGTAGAGCACGCCCGCTTTTTGGAACACTTCTATGGCGCCCGGGGTGCAGGGCATGTTGGAACCTTCCGTCAGGCAGATGCACCCGTTTTTGACCAATGTCTTGGCGTCTTCCGTATCCAGTTCGTTTTCACAGGCGGTAGGGCAAGCCACTTGGCAGGGAATGTCCCAAGTCTTTTTACCCGGGCGGAACTGAGCGCCTTTGAATTTTTTATCGTATTCTTTCAGGCTGCCGCGGCGTACAAACACCAAGTCTTTCAGGAAAGCCAATTTCTCCGCGTCTACGCCGTTTTCATCATAAATACTGCCGTCGTAATCCATAAAGCCGACGACTTTTGCTCCCAGCTGCGTCAGTTTTTCAATGGTGTAAATGCCTACGTTGCCAGTGCCGGAGACGATGGCCGTTTTTCCTTTTACGTCGTCATTGCGCGTGTTCAGCATATTTTGCGTAAAATACGCCACGCCGTAGCCGGTGGCTTCCGGCCGCAGCAAACTGCCACCCCAGCTGGGTTTTTTGCCGGTAAAAGCGCCGGTAAAATCGTTCGTCAATTTCTTATACTGACCGAACATATAGCCTATTTCACGCGCACCGCAGCCCAAGTCTCCTGCCGGTATGTCGGTGTGGTAGCCTATGTGGTGGTAAAGTTCATTGATAAACGAATGGCAGAAACGCATGACTTCATCGTCGCTTTTACCGCGCGTGTCAAAGTCAGAGCCGCCTTTTCCTCCGCCCAGAGGCAGGGTGGTTAAGGAGTTTTTGAATGTCTGTTCAAAAGCTAAAAATTTCAGGGCGTCTTGGTTGACAGTTTCGTGAAAACGCATACCGCCTTTGTAGGGCCCGAGCGCGCTGTTGTATTGAATGCGGAAGCCGCGGTTTACGTGGATATTTCCTTTGTCGTCTTTCCACGGTACGCGAAAAATAATCATGCGTTCCGGTTCCACAATGCGGTCTAAAATACATTCTTTAATATATTTCGGGTTCTGCTCCAGCACGGGAGCCAGGGTGCCTACCACTTCATGCACGGCCTGCTGGAAAACTTTTTGTGCAGGATCGCGTTTGGCCAGACGGGCCAGAAAGTCTGAGGTATATTGCTTAATGTCCATAGCATCTCCTTTAGATACGGCTTACCTCTATTATAGCAACAAATAATGGGAAAGCAAGCCCCCTAAAAATAATTTTTTCCGCTTACAAAAAAGCGTCAATATGTTATGATATATAAAAAGTTAGTTTTACTTAATTTTAACGTTTATGAAAAAACCCTTAAGTTCCAATATGGAAGATTATTTGGAAGCCATTTCGCTGGCTTCGGATAAAGACGGCTTGGCGCGCGTTACGGACGTGCGTGATTTGCTGGGAGTAAAAACCCCCAGCGTAACGGGAGCGCTGCGTGTGCTGGCCGATGGGGGGTATTTGACGCATGAACCGTACCGCTGGGTTATATTAACGGCCAAAGGCCGCCGCGCGGCGGAAGACGTGCGCCGCCGGCATGGTATTTTGAGCAATTTTTTATGCGAAGTGTTGGGAGTGAGCCCCAAGACGGCCAATATAGATGCCTGCAAAATGGAGCATACCGTTAGCCGCGAAACGCTGGAAAAGCTGCATGATTTTCTGCATAAATACACGGGCCGCCCGCGCCATTACACTCCGGACAAAAAAGGCAAATAAAAACAATCTTGGTTCGCCCCGTTTTATAAAACGGGGCGTTCTTTATTTCAGAGCTGAAATGCCGGTTCCGTGTGGCTAGAAGTTGCGTTTAATAATACTGCGTACAATACCCTCTACGTGAAAGCTGTGCGGATCGGCTACAATGGGGGAATATTTTTTGTTTTGTGATTCCAAGATGATATTGTCTCCATCGCGGCTGAAGCGTTTGACCATAACTTCGCCTTTATTGACGCATATCACAATGTCTCTGTTTTTGGGCGTATGGCTGATTTGTACGATCAGCCAGTCACGCGGAGCTATAATATTTTCCATGGAATCCCCTTTGGCTTCCACCATAAAACCTTTGCCCGGCGGAAAATAAATCATTTGCGGGTCTACGGGTACAATGCGCGTGGGTACGCCGCTGAGAAGCGTTCCTTCCGGTCCGCATTTGGCACAGCCGTACATTTTCAGGTATACGACATTTCGCTGAGGGTCTTTCAAAATCGTATAATCCCGTGGATTTTCGGGGTTTCGCTTTAAGTAACCTTTCTTTTCCAATTGCTTGACGTGATGGTAGGCTACGCTTTTGCCGCTGACTCCCAACCGTGCGGCCAATTCTTCCAGCGTCAATGGGTCTGCAATATTATTTTTTAAAATTTCCAGAAGTTCTTTTTGTTTGGGATGCAATGGTTTCATGTTTTTTGTCCATTCTGAAAAGTTCTATATTTTGTTCTATAAATTTTTAACGGGTTTGTAAAGTGTTTTGCGTGCCTTGCGTAATAGGGCTTGATTTGTTTTTTTTGATAAATTTTGCGTATGTGCAAAATTTATCAAAAAATGTATTCGGGGAATAAAAAACGTTCTGAAGGCGTTTTGGGCGGCTTTATGGATAGAGTCATCCTGAGAAGTTGTAACTCAGGATCTCGGTCTTTTGAGCGTATAAAGCGGTTGGGATGCCGAGTAAAGGCGTCTCGGCATGACGGTGTATTTATAAAAAGGTTGAGATGCCGAGTAAAGACATTTCGGTATGACGACAATATAAATGACGCCAATATAAATATCGAGAATATAAATAACAACAATATAAATAGAGTCATCCTGAGGAGTCGTAACTCAGGATCTCGGTCTTATTTTGCCAAACGGACCGGCTTTACGCTGATTGAACTTTTGGTCGTGGTGTTGATTATCGGCATATTGGCAGCCATTGCATTGCCGCAGTATGAGAAAACAGTGGAGCGCGCCCGTGCGGCCGAAGCCATACAAATGGTGTCTTCTATTGCCAAAGCCAATGAAGTGTATAAACTGGCCAACGGAAGTTATACGACGGATATTTCCCTGCTGGATATTCAGTTGTCGGGCACGGAAGCCTCGTTTAATGGGTGGCCTCGTAAAGAAACCAAACTGTTTCAGTATGGCGCACAGGCGAATTATTATCCGAATTCTGTAGCAATAGGCAGACGGATAGGACCGGGATTTAACACAACGACGAATTATTATACCATAGCAGTTCTCTCTGACGGTAAAATAATATGTCATTATACTTCCCAATGGAAGGATTTTTGCCGTAGTTTGGGTTCCGGTAAGGTATACAGTTCAAACAGCTATATCATCAACTAATCGCTTCTTCTTCAGCGGAGAGATTTGGCATTTATTGAAAACCCCGTGCCTATGGACACGGGGTTTATTTTAGAGCTTCTGTAAGAACCGTTCAAACGCCTCCCTTCCCTGCGGCGTGCGTTTGAATACGCCGGCGTATTCCAGTACTTTGGCAAAGACGGTGCCGACTTCTCTTTGCAAAATGCCTTTGGCGTTTTTAGGTGTGAATTTGTATTTTTCCAGCAGTTCTTCCGCCCAAACAGTGTGTTTGTTTAGAGAGGGGTCTTTTTGTATGGCTTTTATATTGCGTTTAATTAAATGTTTTTCCAACGCGTCCAGCTCTGCCGCCAATCTGGCAGGCAATACGGCCAGTCCCATAACTTCAATTAAGCCTATATTTTCTTTTTTAATGTGGTGTACTTCTTCATGCGGATGAAAAATACCCAAGGGAAATTGTTCCGTGGTGCGGTTATTGCGCAGCACCAAGTCCAGTTCAAAATTCTTTCCGCGCCGTCGGGCGATAGGCGTAATGGTGTTGTGCGGGGTTTTGCCGCTGAATGCCAAAATATCCGCCTGCGGATCGCTGTAGGTGCGCCATTTTCTTAAAATATAATCCGCCGCTTCTGTCAGATCTTTTTTGTTTCCGTTTAATCGTATGACGCTCATGGGCCAGCGGACAATGGCGGCTTTTACGCGGGGGAATTTTTTAAGTTTAAAAGTTTTTTCCACGGGGGCTTTTTCCATGGCAAAAGTATAACGGCCTCCTTGAAAATGGTCATGGGTTAAAATAGAGCCTCCCACAATGGGCAGATCCGCATTGGAACCGATAAAATAATGCGGCAGCATTTCCACAAAGCCCAACAAACGCGCAAAACTTTTTTTGCTCAGTTTCATGGGCTCGTGTTTGTCCGAGAGGCAAATACAGTGTTCGTTATAATAGACATAAGGGGAATATTGCAAATACCACGGTTTTCCATCGTTTAACAAATCCAGCGGTATCAGCCGCAGGTTTTGCCGTGCGGGGTGGGCGGCGTGTCCGGCGTAGCCTTCGTTTTCTTTGCACAGCAGACAGGCGGGATAGCCGGACGCTTTGACTTGCAGAGCGGCGGCGATGTCTTTGGGGTCTTTTTCAGGTTTGGACATATTGATGGTAATGTCCAATTCCCCATAGGGTGTGGCGGCCTTCCAGACTCGGTTTTTGGCTATGCGGTCCATGCGGATATAATTTAAGGCGCAAGCGTCATGATAGAATTTATCCGTGGCGGTCTTTGGGCCTCTGGTTTTGTACAGGACAGTAAATTCGGAAATGACTTCCGATGGGCGTGCGGTAAAAACGCCCATGAGACGCGTATCAAATAAATCCCGCTGGGTGACGGTATCCGGCTGAATAAGTCTTTTTTGGGCGGCCCAGTCGCATATAGGGGTTAAAATTTCTGCGGCGGTTTTAGGCGTTTTTATTTTGGCGGAAGGGGCTTTATAGTCTGTGAGTCCAAGCACGGCCAGCAGTTCGTTGCGTGCCCAAAGGCGGTCTTCTTTTTCTATTAGTCCCTTTGCCAATGCATAAGAAACCAGCTGTTCTATGTGGGTATAAATATCGCTCATGCTTCCTCCGTCAGTCTTTTAATTCCCGTGCGCCGTCTCCGGCGCTGGCGATGTAAAAATCCGGTTTGTATCCCGTGGCGGCTTCGTATTCGCGGGCGACATTGCGTTTGAACGTTTCCACGGCTTCGTTTTTTACCAAAGCCACCGCGCAGCCGCCGAAACCGCCTCCCGTCATGCGCGCTCCCAATACGCCGCTTTGTTTCCATGCCGCTGCGGCCATGGCGTCCAGTTCCGGTCCGGTTACTTCATAATCGTCGCGTAAGGAAATGTGTGAGGCATTCATCAATTTTCCAAATGCCTGCAAATCCCCTTGCGCCAGCTTCTGCGCCGCCAGCAGCGTACGCCTGTTTTCATAAACGGCGTGTTTGGCTCGTTTTCGTTCTGCGGGGTCGGTAATCAGCATTTTGTTTTGTTCAAACATTTCTTCTGTCAAATCACCTAAGCTGCTTATATCCAGCTTGCTTTGCAGCTGTTTAAGCGCGTGTTCGCTTTGCGCGCGGCGTTCATTGTATTTGGATTCAATGAGATTGTGCGGTTTGTTGGTGTTGCAAATCAAAATGGATATTCCGTGCAGGTTCAACGGGGCATATTGATATTGCAAAGTCTGGCAATCCAGCAAAATGGCATGGTCTTTTTTCCCCATAGCGGAGGCGAATTGGTCCATAATGCCGCAGTTCATTCCTACAAATTGGTTTTCGGCTTCTTGGCCGATTTTGGCCAACTCCGTCTGCGGCAGACCAAAGCCAAACAGCGCGTTTAACGCCGCCGCCGTTGCCAGTTCTATGGAAGCGGAAGAAGACAGACCTGCTCCTAAAGGAACGTCGCCCCAAAACAGCATATCCGCGCCATGATGCACAGGAAGTTTCCTTTGCAACAAAGCCCAAAAAACGCCTAGCGGATAATTGGCCCATGTTCGTGCGGAATCGCGGACAATGCGGGTTGTATCCGTTTCCGCCATGCCCGTTTCCTCAAAATTTAAGGAATAGAGCCGTATTTTTCCGTCATTGCGTTTGGCGGCTGCCACATAAGTGTTAAAAGTCAGCGCGCAGGGAAACACATGTCCGCCATTGTAGTCGGTATGTTCGCCAATGAGGTTGACGCGCGCTGGTGCGCAAAACAGGCGTGCTTGCTTTGGTGCGGCGAAAATTTCTGAAAATTTTTGTTTCAGCATTTGCGTGTCCATAATTATTCTTCTCCTGTCGTTATGGTAAAATCCCATTCGTATTTTCCGTTTGGCTTGCAGACCGCCGCACGGCGGATTTTGTGCGCTAGATACAGATCATCATACACACCCGTACACGGCTCCAGCGCAAGATTATAATCGTTGCGGTAGCCTCCTTGCGTTTTCCACACACCCAAATAAGGTACTTTGTCGGCGTCGTAACGGTAGGTCAGCGTATCGCCGTTATCGGTATGTTTGATGGCGCACCAACCTTGTGTATTTTTTTGCGTAAAATAAAACTTCTCACAGGAATTGTCTGAGCGGGGCTGGGTTTTGGACATGTCCACGGTTTTTCCGTCTGAGGTTTTTGTGAGCGGATAGGTATGGCGCGTTCCCCATGGACCTAGGGTGCGCGTTGAGTGTTCTACGGTGATGATTTCCTGCAAATTGTCAGGTACGGTCAACACGGTGTGCGTTGAGCAGTTTAACAGGCAATGCGGCGTCCAAATGAATTCAAAAGGAACGTTTGCGGTATTTT
>CALUXG010000012.1 GCA_944324685.1 uncultured Elusimicrobiales bacterium | reverse complement strand
CTCCAAAAAGGTTTTTACATCAGAAAAACATTTCAACATTACTATTATAACAAATAATAAAAAACTTGTCTGCGCTCTCCAGTCTTTCTTACTCTTAAAAACTGTTTTTCAGTCCTTCATCCAGCGGCGTAAACACCTGTTTAGTCAAAGAACGCCACTTTTCACTGCTGCAAATCCAGTGTCCGCGAATGGAAGCTTCTTTCACTTTATCGTAATTTAAGGCCGGCTGCACGCCCATAATACGCGCCGACAGACTGTATAAAGCCGCCGCCAGTTTAAGCGCCCACAGCGGCGCGCGGGGCATAATAGGTTTTTTTACGCCCATGGCCTTGGCCATTTTTTCAATAAATTCCGGCCAAGGATAATTCTTTTCTTCGCAAATAAAAAAGATTTGTCCTTCCGTACCTTGTATTTTAGGAACAGTTGTCAACGCTTCCACCAAATCATCCACATACACAAAACTAAACAGGCCTTTTCCGGAAGTGTTAACCATTAAGCCGCGTTTTACCCAAGCCGCTATCTTGGAGACGCCGGAGTCATTCTTTCCATAAACAATAGGGGGACGGACAATGGTCCATTTTATGGAAGGTCTAAGCGTTTGGACCGCTTTTTCCCCCGCCAGTTTGGTAATACCGTAATCGGAAACCGGCTGCGGCGCCATATCCTCGGTAAGCGGTTTATCCGGATCGGTGCTGTAACCGGCGGCGGCTTGGCTGGATACATATACGAAGCGCTCCAAATTCGGCGTCAAATTGGCCGCATGCACCATATTTTGAGTGGCCCGAGCATTGGCTTTGGCAAAATCTTCATAGCAATATCCGAAAATAGCCGCCGCCAGATGATATACCATACTGCATCCTTCCATAGCACGCTGTAAGGAAGCGCAATTCTGATAGTCGGCTTTCACGATTTGTACATGCGGATTGACGGGCTTATGTTTTGGTTCGCTTCTGGAGACGATACGCACCTGATATCCCTCCTTCAGCAAAGCATCCGTCAAACGCCTGCCTATAAATCCGTTGCCGCCGGTAACTAAAACGGTTTTTCGCATAAAAATCTCCTAATCCGCCAATGCATCAAAAGCTTCTTTCTTCTCTTTGGCGGTTTTTTTGAAATCTTCCACAACCTCAGAAGCCTCATCTATCTTTTGTTGTATAGATTTGCCCTCTTTATGCATATTGCGTCTTAAAAAATCCACGTCTATGGTTAAGCGTTCCAGACCGGTTTGTACGTCTTGTGTCGTGGGCCATTTTCCTGCTTTCATACGGGAAAAGGGCGTTTCGGCGTTTTTCAGTGGGAAATAATACAAAAGGCAGGCAATCAGCGCCCCTAAAAATAAAATGCTGATAAAACGGTTCAAAAATTCAAATTTATAAATACCAAAAATACCGCTTAGCACGGAAAGCATGATAATGACGCAAGTCCACAAAATCCCCGCCATTAGCACAAAACTCAAGCCGGCCTGATCATACTGAGGCCATAATATTAAAGTGGCGGCCATGCAAACGATCAATAAGAAAAAACGCTGCCAGCCGGTCATATCAGCTCTCCTGTTTAAATTCCACCGTAACGGTCAGTTCGTCTTTTTCATACATCATAGGCAACGGAGGAAACGGCCCCGAATTAATAACGGCTGAGGTGGCGGCGAAGTCAAAACTGTCATCTCCGGACGATTGCTGCACTTGCAAGTCCTTAATTTTTCCATCTCGGGCGATGGCAAATGTTACCAAGGTTCCCCTCACCACACCGGCGGGACGGCGCTTTTCCCACTGACTCCACAAACTGTTGCGTACTTGGGTAATATACCACGGATAAGGAAATGTGGCAAAATCCGTTTGTATATTGCCGCCCTCAAATTCGCCTTCTCCGTTAGGGCCTGAAGAGGTGTTGCTTTTCTTTTCTTCTTCCAGAATACTCGGCCCGGGCAAAGGCTTGGAGACGGGCTTCGACGTTTTTTTCTTTTTAGGCTGTTTTTTGGCGGAAATTTCTTCTTTAGCCTGATAAGCTTTTTTATCCTGTTTTGCGGATTCTTCCTGTTTTTGGGGAGCAGGAGGCTGCTGCGCCACCTCTTTTTGCAATTCTTTTTTTTCTTCTGTCGGCGCGGCGGCGGGCGGCTGAGCTTGCATGGACAGCACTTTTCCGCTGCCTATAAAATCAATGGTATACGTCGCTTTAGAATCGGCCGCGGCAGGGCCAGCCAGCGCCACAATGACCAGCACCAGCATCAAATGCAACAAACAGGACAGAAAAAAGTATCGGTTCATCAGTTTTTCGCCAGTACGCCTATCCCCAATTTGGCCGCACCGAGTTTTTTGGCCACGTCAAACACATCTACCACGGTTTGTATAGGCACGTCTTTATCGGCTTCCACCAAAATGGTTTTTTTATTGGCTTTGCCCATGCGAAGGATTAATTCTCTTTCCAATGTCGCCACGGAGAAAGTTCGGTTTTCAATACGTATAACTCCGTTTTTCTGCACTTCAATGCGGATCACGTCTTCCTCCGCTGTGGTATTGATGGCATTGGATTTCGGCAAATCCACATTCATCTGCATTTGCACCAACATGGGACTCATGACCATAAAAATAATCAGCAAAATCAGCGTGATGTCTATAAAAGGCACCATATTGATTTCCGCCATAACGGTTCTTCTTTTATGCGCCATAAATTACCCGCGGTTTTGTTGAAAAATAATTTCGTCGGCGATATTTTCCAATTCTTTGCCGAAATAATTGGTTTTGGACAAAAAATAGTTATAAGCTATCACCGCCGGAATGGCCACAAAAAGCCCCGCCGCCGTATTGACCAACGCTTCGGCAATGCCGGCCGCCACAACGGACGCTCCCGCCGTGCTGGCTGTTGCGCCGGCCAAGTCCTTAAATGCGTGCATAACGCCGATAACCGTACCGAACAGCCCGATAAACGGCGTAATGCTGCCCAGCGTACCCAACACCGTTAAACGGCGTTGCAATTTGGTTACTTCCCAATCTATGGCGGAATCGGCAATTTCTTTCATTTCGGCTTTAGAGCGGTCTCTTTTTTCCAGCAAAGCCATAATCACATGGGAGGCGGGAGTGTCTTTTGTCAGAGATTTTGTGCAGGCGTCTGCCACTTTTTCATAATTGTCAGAACGAATGGGATGACGGCAATAGGCCATCAGTTTGCGAGACATACCTATACTGTGTCTAAACTTAAAAAAACGTTCCAATATTACAGCCAGCGAATATACGGAAAGCAAAATCAGCAGTACCAGCACGGGGCCGCCTGCGGCAAACAATTCGCGCAAATTGGTCATGTTGGAAAAGTCCATACTTTTTTATCTCCTTGGAAAAATATATTTTAGTTATAGCAAATTCAAACTTTCTGCGCCGTATCAGCGCATCGCATTGGCACAAATCACGGACAATTGCAAAACGATATTGACCAGCAAGCCTCCCGCCACATCGTCAAACACCACGCCGAACGGATTTTCCATCTTGTCAAAATTTTTAACTGGCCACGGTTTTAACGTATCCACCGTGCGGAACAACACAAACGCCGCCAGCAAATAAGGCCATGTCCGCGGCAAAAACATCACGGCCGTAAAGTAACCCGCCATTTCATCAATAACGATGCGCGGATTATCATGTCCGTGAAAGTTCCCGCCGAGTTTGGCTCGTTTGCACACCCACACAGACAGCACCCAAAACGCCAAAAGGAACACCAAATATAAAATAAAATCCGTAGGCAAAATAAATACAAAAGGCACGGCCAGCAGCGTTCCCAAAAAACCCGCGCCCGTATTTTTCTTAAAGGGAATGACCAAAGCGGGCAAATAGCTGATGTAAAAACCCGAAGCCAACGCGTTGATTATTTTTTGCATGTGGGCAAACTCCAAGATTTGCGCAGCAGTTCCCAATTGTTCTTCAGATAGGATATGGCGCTTATCCATGTAATTACGGCCGCAATGGCAGTAATGGCGTAAGGAATTTTGCGCAAAGTAAGAAATACAATGCAGCAGACTTTTTGCGCCGTTCCCGTCAGCATGCCGGAGAGGTGATACATATCCAGCACAAAGAAAATCGTTCCCACGGCCACCATTTGAATAACAGTTTTGAATTTTCCCCACCGTTCCGCGGCCATCACTTTCCCTTCCAATGCGGCAATCACGCGCAGCGTAGAAATCATCAGTTCGCGCAGCAAAATAAAAAATACGGCCCAGATAGGTACGTCCAGTTCTTTAATGCCTACAAAAGCAAAGAAGGCCGCCGCCACCAAAATTTTGTCCACAAACGGGTCCACTATAGCCCCAAACGGCGTAACGGTATTGGTCGTACGGGCGATTTTTCCATCAACCCAATCCGTACTGGCGGCCAAAATAAAAATCAATGTAGCCGTTATGCGCGCACCGGCGCAAGGCATTAAAATAAGCAAAAACATGACAATAGACAGTGCAGCGCGCGTCAGCGTGATTTTATTGGCAAGAGTCATCATGATTTCATCCCCTTAAACACGCCGTCTTTAAGAGCGGCGTTTAATTTTTTGTTTTGCAATTCAGCGGTGGTTTGCATTAAATCGGCCTGTACGGTAATATAGGCCGGAAAGCAAGATTTCTCCTCAACGGCCACATACAAAACATAGTCTTTTTTTTCATCTTTGGGCTGCAGACGCAAAATCACATGGCCGTCTTTTTTTTCCAATACGGAAACGTCGTGCCGCGCCAGCAGCGCCGTATAATTGCCGAAATCAAACAAAGCCTGATTGGGCTGGCCCGCCAGCCATTCGTCCCATTTGATCTGTGTTACCAAACCGCCCTTTTCGTCCAAAATCCATATTTGTTTTTTGTCAGTCAGGGCGCTTTGGGTAACTTCGCCGTTTTCCGTATTGTCCAAACGTAAGAAAGGCCCGCTTTGGGCATACGTAATGCGTCCTTCGGAACGGCTGATCAGTATTCCGTCATATTGGGTCGTTTGTACAAATTCCGTTTCCAGCGTATGCATGTTTTTATCCCATGCCGCAAAACAAGCCGCATAATCTTTTTCCTGTGCGGGGATATTTTCGGCGGCATATAGCCCCGCCGCGCACAACAACGGCAAAAATACCGTTAAAAATTTATTTATAAACCGTTTCATATTCGGGTTCCTTATATTTGTCCGTATCTCTGTTTTCCAAAGCTTGGATTTGTTCTTCAATCAAATCATAATGAATTTCCCAACGGTTGGATCCCTCTGGCTTGGTAATAAAGCCTTTCATTTCCAGCACGCTTAAAATATTGGTTGCCCGCGCGGAAGATCCAAAATGGGCTTTCAACAAATCCTGCGATACGCGTCTGCGTTCCGTTACCAGTTTCAAAGCCTGCAGCAACTCTTCAGGCGAAGTGCCTAACCCGTCTTGTGGGCGCTGCATGCTGTGGTCGGCCAAAATTTGCACGGGATAATCCGGCGCGCCTTGACTGCGCAAAAAGTCCGCCACGGAGGTAATTTCCGCCTCGCTGACATAGGCGCCCTGTATACGGTGAGGTTTTTGATCGGAGGTTCCCTGATACAGCATGTCTCCGCGGCCGAGCAGCAGTTCGGCCCCCGCTCCGTCCAAAATAACACGCGAATCGGTTTTACTGGCCACCTGTAAAGCGATGCGCGAGGGCAAATTGGCTTTAATAACGCCCGTAATGACGTTAACGGAGGGGCGCTGCGTACATAAAATCAAATGTATCCCCACCGCACGCGCCATTTGCGCCAGCCGCTGAACGGAATCTTCTATGGCGGCGCGGGTCTGCAGCATCAGGTCGGCCATTTCGTCAATCACCACCACAATATAAAACATTTTTTCTTCGCCTTTTTTCTCCGCCCATGCATTATAACCCTCAATATTTTTCACTTTGGCCAATTCCATGATTTTCAATCGTTTTTCCATGACCTTGACCAGCATTTGCAGAGATTTGACCGCTCCCTGCGCATCGGTAACCACGTTGACATCATCGCAAGAAGTCTTGGGATCATACAGGTGGGGTATGCCTTCGTACAAAGTCAGTTCCAAACGTTTGGGGTCTATCATCAAAAATTTCACTTCATTGGGTTTGGCGTGATACAGCACCGACATAATAATCGTATGCAAACAAATGGATTTGCCGCTGTTGGTGGCGCCGGCTATAAGAATGTGAGGCCATTTTTCCAAGGTCGCGCCGGCGGGACGCCCGTCAGCAAACCGACCCAATGCTATGGGAATGCGTGCCTTGGAATGCGTATATACCGGATCTTGCAGGATTTCTTTCATGGTTACCATCAGAGGCCTGTCGTTTGGAATTTCAAACCCGATGGCGTCTTTGCCCGGAATAGGCGCTTCCACGCGAATGGATTTTGCTTTCATGGCCAAGGCGATGTCATTGGAGATGGAAACAATGGACGCGATTTTTACGCCCGGGTCTGGCTTAATTTCATAACGCGTAACCACCGGCCCCGGGGAAACCCCCGTTACATGCGCGCCGATTTCAAAATTTTTCAAGGTTTCTTCCAAGCGTTTTGTCGCTTCGGCGATTTCTTCATCCGTCGGCCCGACTACACCGTTGTTGACGGGATCGGCCAACAAATCCAATGACGGCAACACAAAAGTGGCCGGATCAAAAGGTTTGAGTTCGGCGGGTTTGTTTTCGTCCTGAGGTTTGGATGCATTTGGCATTTGCGCACCCGAACGAGGCAAGTTTTTTACCAATCCCGCGACGGGGACCTGTATTTCCGTTTGCGGCCGATAAATTTTGGGACCGGATGGCTGCGGACGGTCTGCCGAAAGTGGTTCCTGCGTAATGGACGCTTGGCGTTTAACCTGTGCTTTGCCTTCCTGCACTTTTTCTTTTAATTCCGCGCGGGCATCCATCCAATTTTGGAAATCGTCGCGTAAAAATTCCGTCGTTTTTTCCACCACCACCCGCCACGGTATGGCAAACAACATATGCAGTCCCACCAACAAAAGCGCCAAAGAAAATAAAGACGCTCCAAAGGGACCGACAAAATCTTCAAACCAATAGAACAGTTCCTGACCGGCATATCCGCCCGTAATCTGCGAACCGGAAAAAATCAGCTTGAGCATGGTCAATACGGAAGAAAAAGCCGTCAGCGTTAACAGCGAACCAAACAGAAAAAATACAAAAGCGCTGGTTTTTTTAATCAGGCTTCGTACCAGCCAATAGGTCAGCAAAACAGGAATAAGCGGCGCACTTTGTCCGAAGAATTGATTAACCGTGCGGAGAAAATTTTGGCTGATCTCTCCCTGTGCTATACCAAACCACAACATGGCAAACAGCCATGCCACGGCGGCAAAGCCAAAAATATATAAGGCGGAAGCCAGCCAGCGGACAGAAGTATTCTTAGGCGTTTTCTTTTTGGATTTTTTACGCGCGTAATAAGTTATTGCCATCTTGTATATATTTTAGCAATTTTTGCGCTTGCCGAAGCGGCGGAAAAGCAAGAAAACCGTTCATTCATGTGTGATTTGTCTTTTCACCGTTCAAAAAGCGCCATTGGGCGGCCTTCTGTTCAAAATAAACCCCGCTTAAGCGGGGTTTTCAAAATCAGAACGTTTGCTCCGAAGCAATATCCGGCTGCGGAAGCGATATTTTATAATTGATGTCATCTGCTTCCATGCGAATTTTGCCCTGTTCCAGCAAAATACCCAATGCCATATACAACATGGAACTGGATAAATGCAACGCCAGCTTCAGCTGCCATGACGTCGCTTCTTTTTTATCTTGCAAATATTCCAACATGCGCCCGCAGGCACTCTGCAAATTTTCTTGTAAAGGCGTCATATTTATACCCGTTCTATGGCAAAGAGCGCATCACCCTGTTTAATGGGTTTGCCGTTTTCCACCAATACTTTTTGTACGACGCAGTTGAAATCCGCCCGAACTTCGTTAAACACTTTCATGGCTTCAATCAGACAAATGACGTCGCCTTTTTTGACGGTGGCTCCTTCCTTGACAAACGGCGGAGCGCTGGGCGTGGATCCGCGAAAGAAAATACCCATCAGCGGAGCTTTGATGACTTCTTTGTACTGCTCCTGCACGGGAACCGCAGCCGCGGCGGGAGCGGACGCGGCTGCCGCGCCTACCGCCACAGGAACCGGCACGGCGGCGGGCTTTGCCTTAACCAAACGGAGATACAAACCGTTTTGATCATATTCAATGGTGTCTATGGAATTGTCCTGCATAAAAGAATACAGCTGTTTTACTTCTTTCAAAATCGGGGACTCTTTGCCTGCCGTATTTTTGGCGGCAGGTTTGCGGGGAGCTGCTTTTTTGATTGTCTTTTTCATAAGATACCCTCTTAAAAATACTTTGCGGACCGGCATACGGCCCGCCCAATCCTTTTATTATTTTACATAATTTTGTGCTTTATGGCGCATAAAAGAGCGTGGCATCAATCCGCCGGATGCGGAAAATCGTCTGCATGGACCGGCTGCCTAAAACCCAGCGTACGCATGACTTCATAAGACGATATGGCAAAATTTAATCCGTTTACGCCCGCTTGTAATTCGTCCTGTGTGGCAGGCGTGCGGGCCCAGCTGTTTACTCCCAGCACTTTGCCGCTTTGCAAACTAATCAGCGGGCCTCCGCTGTTGCCTTTGTTAATGGGCGTATCCGTCTGAATAGTGTCTACGCCGTTGTTGTCGCGCACCGCGCTGATAATGCCGCGGCTTACGCTCCAATCCACGCCCCACGGCGCGCCAATGGCCGCCACTTCCAATCCTGTAACATAGGAGGAACGGTCTGTTTCCAATTCCAAATAAGGCAAGTCTTCCCCCTCCATTTTCAGCAAAGCCAAATCGCGCGTCTTGTTAAAAGCAAGCACTTTAGCCAAACGCACTTTGCCATGGATTTTTTCTTTCTCCGGAAAAGCGATGGGAGAAGTTTTATCCATCATGGCGCGCTGGTCATACAAAATCACGGATACGTCGCGGCTGTCTTGCACGACATGGTAATTGGTAACAATATATCCGTCCGAACTGACCAGAAACCCCGATCCGAGACTGTCATCCGTATAAATATATACCGTTGCTTGCAAAAACGGCAAAAATTTCCCGTCCACCCGCGTATTGCTTGGCTGCAGATCCTCTGTTTTGGAAAAATTTAAGCGGTCATCGGCTATTTTGGGCATAATTTCTCTTTTAAGAACGGCTACCATGCTTTTTTCCATCAAACGCCGTACGCTGCTGCCATAAGCCTGTACGTCAAGCGGCGTTAAAAGCCCCAGACTAGCCATACGTAAAAAACTCGTCAGCCACAGCCAGCCGTTGGCTTCGGCGTTGGGCATGGCGGAATAAAGACTTTCATGATAGCGCGCCACCGCATAGCCCGTGCGGGGGTTGCGAAGCGTCAAGGTAAGCGTCGTACGTAAAAATGGACGGAAGAAAACTTGGCTGCTTAATGTGTTTTTCAAACGGACTTCCGCCCGTCCCGCCGTCAAATCGGCGTGATAATCCAGCTCCGCTATATAATCATAATTCTTACGGTATTTGTATTCGTTTACATCCACTTCGGTAAACAACGTGGCCAAAGCATCGGCCGCCGCTACGGGGAACCCGTCGGAAAGATAAAAAACGTATTGCGAAGTTCCGTCCAGCGTCAAACGCTGCGGATAAAATTTATCCGCCACCACCATCACGCGGGCATTAATTTTTTCTTTATAATCTTTATGTTTATAAATGCCTCGCCGTATTTGGCCATTATACGTACAGCCGCCAAACAGCATAAAACAGCCAAGCCATAAAATCGTCAAACGCCGCAACAGAAATTGGGACATGTTTTTGTAATTATCAAACGTAAAAGAAAAGGAAAACCCCGCGTCCTAAAACGCGGGGCGTATAAGGCGGTTGAAACTACTTCAACAAAACCTTTCTGGACAGACGGATTTTGCCATTGGTGTCAATTTCCACACATTTCACTTCCACCGTATCTCCAAGGTGCAGAACATCCTCCACTTTATTGATATGGGTTTTTTCAATCTGGGAAATATGCAGCAAACCGTCTTTTCCGGGTAAAATTTCCACAAAGGCGCCAAAAGGCTGAATGGAAACGACTTTGCCTTTGTATATTTTGCCCACTTCGGCTTCGGCCGTCATCATTTCTATTTCGGCTTTGGCCTGATCCAGCTTGTCGGCGTTGGATGCAGCAATGGTTACCGTACCGTTTTCCTCTATGTCAATTTTGGTACCGGTGGATTCGGTAATGCGTTTAATGTTCTTGCCGCCCGGGCCGATTAAAGCTCCAATTTTGTCAACAGAGATTTTCATTTTGAAAATCACGGGAGCAAAACGGGAGACGCTGGTTTTGGGCTGGGCAATGGTTTTCTCCATATGGTCCATGATAAACAAACGGCCGCGCGTGGCTTGCGCAATCGCTTGGCGCAACACGTCCAGCGGAATACCAGTCTTGAGTTTCACGTCCATCTGGAATGCCGTAATGCCTTTTCTGGAACCAGTAAGCTTAAAGTCCATATCGCCCAAATGGTCTTCCATCCCCATAATGTCGGACAAGACGACAAACTTGCCCTCGCCGGAAATGGCGCCCATGGCAATACCGGAACAGGCGGCTTTCATCGGCACACCCGCATCAAAAAGAGACAAGGAACCGCCGCAAACGCTGGCCATGGAAGAGGAACCGTTGGATTCCATAATATCAGACACCACGCGAATGGTGTAAGGAAATTCTTCTTCGCTGGGCAACAGAGGCATTAACGCTCTGCGGGCCAATTCCCCGTGGCCAATTTCGCGGCGGCCGGGACTGCGGTCCGGTTTGCATTCACCTGTGGCAAAACCCGGGAAATTATAATGCAGCATAAAACGCTCATAGGTTGTTTCGTCCAATCCTTCAATCATTTGCTGATCGTCCGGAGTACCCAGCGTGCAAACGGCCAAAGACTGCGTTTGGCCGCGCGTAAACAGCGCCGACCCGTGAGCGCGCGGCAGCAAGCCGACCATAGAGCTTAACGGGCGTATTTCTTCAGGTTTGCGTCCGTCCACACGCACGCCTTCGTGCAGCACCATGGCGCGGGATTCTTCATACATGATATTTTCCAGCGCAACGGCAGCATAAGTGGCGGCATTTTCCCCATAGGCAGGGGTCAATTCTTCAGTAAAAGAAGCTTTCAGCTGGGCCACCTGCGTATCGCGGGTTTGCTTGTCGGCAAAAGCGTGCAAAATCTTTTTGGCTTCCTCACGGAATTTGCCGTTGGCCAAATCTGCCACTTCCTGCGGCAGTTTTTCCACATTATAGGCAAACTTTTCTTTTCCGCAAAGTTCGCGCAGTTTCAGCTGTACGGCGCACATTTTGTCAATTTCCGGCTTGGCCACTTCCATGGCTTTAATGATCGCTTCTTCTTCCACTTCCTTGGCACCGCCTTCCACCATAAGCAGGCCTTGCGCAGATCCGGCAATGACCAAATCCATATCGCACTCGGCTTCCTGCGGTTTGGTGGGGTTGACGATATATTGCCCGTTGATGCGGCCAATGCGTACGGCGGCCACGGGTTCATTAAACGGAATGGATGAAATGACCAGCGCAGCCGACGAAGCCAATACGCTGATAACATCGGAACCGTGCAATTCGTCGGAAGAAAGCACCATGGCCGTTACATTGGTCTCGCAGGCAAAACCCTCCGGAAAAATCGGGCGCAGCGTGCGGTCAATAATGCGGGAAGACAAGGTTTCTTTTTTGCTGGCGCGTCCTTCACGTTTAAAAAAACCGCCCGGTATTTTGCCGGCGGCATACGTGCGTTCTTTATAATTGACGGTCAAAGGCATAAAGTCGGAAATGCCCGGCTTTTGCTCTTTGGTACACACGGCGGTGGCCAATACTTTGGTGTCTCCCCATGTTACCATAACAGCGCCATCTGACTGACGGGCAATAAGCCCCGTCTGCAGATTAAGCGTCTGGCCGCCGACTTCCACATCTAAGGAGTGGATGTCAAAATTGTGATTGAAATTTTCCATGTCTGATTATTTCCTCAGTTTAAGTTCTTTCGTTACTTGCTGATATTTGGCAAAGTCGGATTTTTTCAGATAAGCAAGCAGCCGTTTGCGCTGGCCGACCAATTTGTTCAGGCCGCGTTCTCCGGCAAAGTCTTTCGGATTGGCTTTGAGGTGATTAGAAATATAGCTGATGCGTTCGGTAATCAGAGCAATCTGCACAGCGGCAGAACCGGTATCGTTGGGGCTGCTCTGAAATTTGCTGATGATGTCTTTTCTGTCTTGTACGGAAAGTACCATTTTTATTTACACTTAGGCTGAAAACTGTACGACCAAGCGTCCCTTTTCCTTAGGAAACGCCGAGCCGGAGTCCAACCTTCTCCTTTTTAGTTTTTGTACCAGAGTACAGATTTATTATAGCAAATAAAAAGCCCTTTCACGCGCCTAACCTATGCGCAAAGGGCCAAAAGAACGAAATTTCAATCGGCCGGCGGCGGACCGTAGTCGTTTGGAACAGGTATCCCCTCCGTTTGCGCCAACAGGCGCAGATAGTTCGAAAAACGCCAAAAATGTACCAATGTATACCAACCGGAATATCCCAAATCATGTCCGCGGCGGACGGAAGCCATAAAAAAAGCAATGCACAGCCATATAACAAGCAAAAACAAGAAAGATTCCAGAGCATCCTTTTCGGTAACAGCACTCCATACGGCCAAAATGACGGCTGCTGTCCAAGTAAAAGCGTAAAAGTGCACATAATTGCGGCGAGAGATACGTCCTAGAGGACACCAAAAAAACAGCAGTCCATGCAGAATATTAGATGAAATTCTTTTCATATATGCAGTATATCATATATGGCATGCTGCTGAATAAAAACTTTCTCTTAAAAAGGTACGCCCGCCGAGAGGGTTAACTCGGCGGGCGAGGGGTTTTGTAGGAGGAGGTATGAAAAATCAGATAAAATGTACCCCTAAATGCAGGCTGGCATAGCGTTCCGTATTATAAAGGTCTATATCACTGACGGTCTTAAAATCATGAAATTCGCGTTTAACCCATGCAATTTCACGTTCCAGCCGCCGCTTTTTCATCACTTGTACTTTTCGGGTAAATGCCATGCTGTTCTTTTTCATAACTACCCCCGTACTGCTTGGGTTGTCCTGCTTTCTACATACAGCATAACTTTTACGACGAAAAATAAACAGGGTCCTAGGACCTACTCCCTCTCTTTTTTTAGACCCAGCATTTATTCGCCGCACAGACCTAAGAAAATAAAGAAACAGACCCGTCTGCGGCTTTGCCAAAAGGCCCACGGCTTGATGGGCCTTTTGGTTCCGCCGCAATAAAAAATCTTTATCTTAAAAGGAAAAATATAATACAATAGGAGAAACGGAGTTTCTGTTTTACGGGGCCGAATTTTGCTATACCCCGCATTTACTATACGGAGATAAAAAAATCATGGCAACAAAAACTGTCAAAAAGACCGCGAAAAAAACCGCGGCCAAAAAACAGATGAAAATGGTGTATGCTTTCGGAGGCGGCAAAGCCGACGGAAACGGTAAAATGAAAGAACTTTTGGGCGGCAAAGGCGCCAATTTGGCTGAAATGGCCGGTACATTAAAATTGCCCGTCCCCCCCGGATTTACCATTACCACCGAAGTTTGCACATATTACTGGAACAATAAGAAAACCTACCCCAAAACCTTGAAAGCCGATGTAGAAACCCACTTGAAAAAAGTAGAAAAACTGACGAAAAAAGAATTCGGCTCCGAAAAAAACCCGCTGCTCGTGTCCGTGCGCTCCGGCGCACGCGCTTCCATGCCGGGGATGATGGAAACCATTTTGAACATTGGTCTGACGGAAAAAACCATTCCGGGCATGATTGCCAAAACGCAGGACGAACGCTTTGTATATGACGCCTACCGTCGCTTGATTATGATGTATTCCGACGTTGTGATGGAAAAAGCCGCCGGTATTGAACCGAAAGACGGAGAGGGCATACGCAAAATCTTAGACGGCATGATGGAAAAAGTCAAAGAAAGACTCGGCGTTCATGACGATACGGAAATTCCAGCCGAAGAGCTCAAAAAACTTTGCGTGGAATTTAAGAAAACGGTCAAAAAAGTGTTGGGCAAAGAATTCCCCGACAATCCGACCGAACAGCTGTGGGGCGCCATCGGCGCGGTGTTTGCTTCATGGAACGGCAAACGCGCTATTGCCTACCGCAATATTGAAAATATCCCGCACGATTGGGGTACGGCCGTAAACGTACAGACCATGGTGTTTGGAAATATGGGCGACACTTCCGCCACCGGCGTGGCTTTCACGCGCAACCCGGGCAACGGAGACAGCCATTTCTACGGAGAATACTTAATTAATGCACAAGGTGAAGACGTTGTGGCCGGTATTCGCACTCCTTCTCCGATGAACAAATGGTCTGCCAACGCCCACTCCGCCCACTTGCCCACCTTGGAAAAAGTCATGCCCAAAGTCTACAAAGAGCTGGACGCTATACAAAAAAGATTGGAAAAACATTTCCACGACATGCTGGATATTGAATTTACCATTGAACACGGTACGCTGTGGATGCTGCAATGCCGCGTAGGCAAACGCAACGGCACCGCGGCAGTACAAATGGCGCTGGACATGCTTAAAGAACGCTTGATCAACAAAGAAACCGCCGTTTTGCGCGTAACGCCCCATCAGCTGGGCGAACTGCTGTTGCCGGCCATTGATCCCAAAGCCGAAGCAGCCGTAAAACCCGTGGCCAAAGGCCTGCCGGCCGGCCCGGGCGGCGCCTGTGGCAAAATCGTGTTTAATTCCGACGACGCCATTAAACTGCAATCCGCTGGAGAAAACGCCATTCTGATCCGTGAAGAAACCAACCCAGAAGACATTGAAGGCATGCGCGCGGCGGCGGGTATTTTAACCCAGCGCGGAGGCATGACTTCCCACGCGGCTTTGGTGGCTCGCGGTTGGGGCAAATGCTGCATCGTAGGCTGCAGCGAGCTGGAGCTGGACACGGCCAAAAAAACCGTCAAAATGGGAGGCAAAACCTACAAAGAAGGGGACTTCATTACCTTAAACGGTACTAAAGGCTGGGTTTATGAAGGTGCCTTGAAAATGTTGGCCGCCGGCGAAGGAAACAAAAACTTGGCCGCTTTCTTGAAACTGGCCGATTCAGTACGCACGTTAAAAGTCCGCGCCAATGCCGATACGCCGGAAGACGCCGCCAATGCACGCAAATTCGGCGCCGAAGGCATAGGACTGTTCCGCATAGAACACATGTTCTACGGCAAAAACTCCGACGCTCCGCTTTTCATTTTGCGCAAAATGATTCTCTCCGGTAACGAAGAAGAACGCAAAAAAGCGGTAAACGAGCTGTTCCCTTACATGAAGAAAAGCATTAAGGAAACCATCAAAGCCATGGCGCCGTACAGCGTAACCATTCGTTTGATGGATCCTCCTTTGCATGAGTTTGTGCCGACTCTGCCCGCCAAACAGCAGGAACTGGCCAAAGCGCTCGGAATCAACATGGCTACGTTCCAAGAACGCGCCGCCGGCTTGCATGAAGTCAACCCGATGATGGGCCACCGCGGTATCCGCTTGGGTGTAACCTATCCGGAAATTACGCAAATGCAGTCCCGCGCCATTTTTGAGGCGGCGGCGGAACTGATTAAAGAAGGCGTCAAAGCCGTACCGGAAGTCATGATTCCTCTGACCTGCGACGTCAATGAAATCGTCAAACAAAAAGCTATTATCCGCCAAGTATATGAAGAAGTAGTAGCCAAAACGAAAGTCAAAAAATTAAACTTCTCCGTGGGAACGATGATTGAAATTCCCCGCGCGGCGGTGTTGGCTTACGATGTGGCGCAGGAAGCGGATTTCTTCTCTTTCGGCACCAATGACCTGACGCAGATGACCTTTGGCTTCTCGCGCGACGACATCGGAGCTTTCCTGCCGGAATATTTGAAGCAGGGTATTTTAGAAGCCGATCCGTTCCAAACTTTGGACCAGCGCGGCGTGGGCATGCTGATAGAACATGCCGTCAATGAAGGCCGTGAAGCGCGTCCGAATTTGAAAATCGGCATTTGCGGCGAACACGGCGGAGATCCCGACAGCGTGGAATTCTGCCATCGTCAAGGCTTCAACTATGTGTCCTGCTCGGCGTTCCGCGTGCCTATAGCGCGTTTGGCCGCCGCACAGGCCGCCGCCAAAGATGCTTTGGCTAAAAAACGCAAATAAAACTTATAGCCGTAATCCCGCCTTGCCAAAAACAAGGCGGGATTTTTTGGATGTTGTATGTATAATTCTGATGAAATGATTATCAAACCCTCTATCTTCAATAAAATATTGATTTTATTGTTTGGACTTTTTTGTTTCTGGTTTGCTTTTTCAACGGGTTCTCTGCCCCAAGCAGCAGAAGGAATAAGCATGAAAAACGGACTGCTATCTCCTGGGATTTGGCATATCGTTCTGCTGATTCTTTTTGGTGTGATGGGGCTGTCTGCTGTTATTGTGTTTTTAGTACCTTATCAAGTTAAAATCACCCCCCAGCATATCCAGGGGCCGATTGGCATTTCTCCTGTTCCGTGGCAGGAAATTAAACACGTAGACTATCATAAAATACGCCGTACGGAAATTTTGACTTTTTATATGAAAGAGGGCTGTTTGGCTCCGGTACGGATTTTAAATCTGTTTCCCGCCAAACAAAAATCCTTTGCAATTGTCCTTTCCCAGTTCAATGCCGATAATCGGCAGAAAATTTTAGAAACCGTAAAGCAATATACTATCGTGAGGAAAAAATCATGAAAAAAGCAAAAGACATTTTTTGGCTGTTGTTTTGGGGCATTATTGCCGGTACTGTGTTTGTGGGCTGTATTTTGGGGTTTGGGCAGGCCATAAACTGGCTCAACAGCATGAAAGAAACTCCTTTGTCCAGCATGGGGTTTAAGGTGGCCTTGTTAGTATTTATTTTAGCCGTATTGGCCGTCCTGTTTAAAATTGCCCTTGTCTTTAATAATAAAATCACGCACAAGCAAGCGGCAAAAGTTTTTCCGCCGGAACTGTTAGATTTTATTTATCAAGCACCTGTGGCTAGGGCCGTGGTGCAGCAGCGTGAAGACCAGCTGGACGGCCTGCGCTTCTTGCCTGACGAGGCGCGTATCCAAGCCGTCAACGCCCCCGTGCACAACGGCATAACCCCGCTGCATGTAGCTGCAGCGCTGGGGCGCAAAAAATTCTGTGTCCGGCTGCTTAAACTGGGGGCTAATTTACAGGCCAAAGACGCAAATGGCCAAACTCCTGCAGATTATGCCGCGCGTTTTAACCAACAGGAAACCTTGCAGTTTTTGCAGTCTTATCACATAAGCAATGTCTATTAAAAGGGCTGAAAATGCTTTTAGTCCTACCGTCTGAACACAGTAGGGCACCAGGCAGGGGCAACTTTAAACAGAGAAATATTAAACGAATTCGGAAACAACTAAACCAATAACCTTCACCTCTTCTTTTGTCTCCCAACTTCTCTTTTTTCTATTCGGAATAGGATGTTTTTATTTGCAGGGCCCCAACGAAATGTCTGCTTTTATTGCCTCTAAAGTACAGGCCGTTTTTTTATCCCGACGTTTCTTTTTAAAATAGTTCTTTTTCTGTTCGGAATCAGTTTTTTCCTGATGATTTTTTCCGCTATTAAAATAAACCGGCATGGCATCAGCACATCTTTTTTATAGAACTATTGAATAAAAATGGAGCAAATGTGTGTAAAAAAACAACAGTTCTTCCAGATTCACATCTCTTTGAAAAAGAATCACTGCACGCAGAGAAGAATATGGTGGTTTTTTACACCAAAAATAGACCAATGGCGCTTTTTGGGCCTGCTAACCTTACAAATGACTTTGCCCCAAGGACTCGAAAAATACGCGCGGGAAAACAATGTCCCTCTCTTTAACCATACCAATCCGCTTCTCTAAAACATACCCGGCACACAACTCCCTCCCCCCGCTTTTGCGAGGAGCTGTGGGGCAGGTATCCCCGCTAAAAAAATTTAATTATTGACACTTTCCCGTCTAAAGATTAAACTAATATCAGAGAAACGGAGGCGTATATGTCGTGGGCTCTTTTTTTTGTGTTTCTTTTTTGCTTATTTTGGCTTAATCCCACTTTTACCGGCCTGCTTTTGTGTCTGGCACTGGCTGTGGTGTTTTTCTTTACGCGCCAGCGGCTAATGGGTATTTTTTGGCGTATTGGCCTGCACAAAGGGGTCAAGCCGGAAATCGTCAAGTTTTTGACAAAAGAATTACAGCGTTTTCCGCTGCACCAGGCCGTTTTTTGGAATAATTTTTACATCGCAGACAAACTGCTTGACGAGGGGTATACCGTGGCCCATGAAACGGACGACGGCCAAACCCCGCTTCATATTGCGGCAGAATGCAATCTGCCGGCTATGTGTTTGTTTTTACTTAAAAACGGGGCGGAAATAGACGCGCTGGACAATTTTGGCGGCTCGGCCCTGCATGCCGCCGCGGCCTGCCAAAGCCAAACCCGGGTTATTAAGCTGCTGCTTAAACACGGCGCTAACCCCCATTTGCGCGATTCGGAAGGACTGACCCCGCTGGATGTGGCCCGCAAATACAAACATACGCAGGTGGAGCAGTTTTTGCTTGGCCGGCGGCCTAGTCACAGCCAGTAACCCGGCCCGCCTTGGCCTGCCGGGGATAACAAAGACGAAGAGCCCGTTTGCCAAGCGGGCGGGTATTTACCAAAAGCCCCTTATTTTACTAAAATAGATTATATGAAACCTTTTCCTATTATAGTCTCTTCTCCTTCAGGCGGAGGGAAAACGACGGTTGTGGAAAAACTGCTGAAACGCAATCGGACCTTGTGCCGCGTCATTACTGCCACAACACGGGCGCCGCGGGATGGAGAAAAAGACGGGAGAGATTACCATTTCTGGACGGATAAACAGTTTTTAACCGCCGTGAAAAAAGGCCAGATGCTGGAATGGGCCAAGGTACACGCCCATTATTACGGCATACCCAAAAAATCAGTGGACGCCGTATTGAAAAGGGGCCGCTGCCCCATACTGGTTATAGATGTACAAGGTGCGGCTACCGTGTCGGCCAA
>CALUXG010000011.1 GCA_944324685.1 uncultured Elusimicrobiales bacterium | reverse complement strand
TCTAAAACGTCTTTAGAGTGGCTTTTTTCTGGCAGATACATTTTTTGATAAATTTTGTCCATACGCAAAATTTATCAAAAAAAAAAAACAATGCAAGCCCTTTTAAAACTCCCTTCCGATAGAACTCCTCTGCTAAAGCATGGGGGTTTTTGTTTGTGCTGATAAATATCCTTCAGGCGGTGATTTGCTTGTTACCAAAAACAACGCCCCGCTTTGGCGGGGCGTTGTGCTTGCAGCATATCTTGTTATTTCAAAACACTTTGCAGGGCCGAACAAAATCGCTTTGACGGGGAAGTGCAGTCTATTTTTCCCGGGTAGCGGGCATGCTGGTCATAGAAAAAAGTAATTCTTCCTATAGCGCTGTTGTTATTGCAAGAAGCCGTGCCGAGGCTGTTTTTCCCCGGGCAATAATACAGCGCGAGCTTCCGCTGCGAACGCTGGTTTACCTCCACGTTATCCATTACCCAATCCTCTCCGCACAATACTTGGTTTTTAATGGAAGTACCCCCATAGAACCGACAGCCCGCCGGAAGGGATATGTCCAAATTCCCCAAATCCAACACATAGTCTCCGTTGGCCATATAATACCGCTCCTGCGCGTCTTTAATGGCTCGGGCAGCAGGTATAAAACGCATCATCTTACTTGCCGCCACCGCCGTTTGATATTGCGGCAACGCTATGGCCGCCAATATACCGACAATCAACACTACTACCAACAGTTCAATTAATGTAAAACCTTTTCTCATTTTTTCTTCCTATAACAGCGTTTAATCGTTCAAAAACACGTCTCAGCGGCGTTTGTTTTTCCGCCATGTACAGGGTATCAAAAAAAAAAAAGACGAGTCAAGGCTTGGGCGGCTTTCGGCAAATAAACGGCAACGGCGTAAAGAAAAAAATCGACCAATATCAAAATCCAATTCATCTCGTCATGGCGGAACATCTCTGCCACGCGTTTGCTCCTCTTTCACATTTGATAAATTGTTTCATGGACCCGCTTTATCAAACAACGAACTAAGACTTTTGAGATAGACCGGCCATGTCTATTTCAAAAAATCTATAATAAAAGTAATTCAAATAACCGGCGGCACACTTATGCCTGAACAAACGTATCCTATTTTGGAAGATTTCAAAAATCATCTTTCTTTTGAACGCCAACTGAGCAAAAACACGGTAAAGGCCTATGTGGCGGACATAGAGCATTATCTGGAATATTGCACGGCCAACGATCTTCCGCCCCAAGCCGCACCCGCCCACTTCTTGGACCAATATGCCTACCAGCTGCGCGTGATAGAACGGCTCAGCGCCACCAGCGTTTTTCGCAAACTGGAAGCCGTGAAAGCGTTTTATAAATTTCTTCTGATTGAAAAACGTATTTCTGAAGACCCCACCCGTTTTTTAAAATCACCGAAATTGCCTCAGCAAATGCCGGAACAACTTTCTAGAGAAGAAATGGACAAGCTTTTGTCCTATCCTGCTGAAAATTTTAGTCAGGTGCGTACGCTGACCATGGTGGAACTGCTTTATGCCGCCGGTTTGCGGGTAAGCGAACTAATCAATTTACAGCTGGAAAACGTAAACCTAGACGAAGGATGGGTATTGGCCTTAGGAAAAGGAGGCAAACAGCGTTTTGTGCCGCTGCATCCCGCCTGCTGCCAACGCCTGCGCCGTTATTTAGACATCCGTGAGGCGCACTTTGCCGCCCAAACTCATATCGGATCGGAATTGTTCCTGAATAACCGCGGCAAAAAAATCAGCCGCCAATGCGTATGGCAGGAATTGGCCGATCTGGGCCGCAAAGCGGGTATTTCCCGCCCGCTGCATCCGCATCTGTTCCGCCATACATTCGCCAGCCATTTGCTCCAAGGCGGGGCCGATCTGCGCAGCTTACAGGAGATGCTGGGCCACGCCAGTTTGGCCACCACGCAAATTTATACGCATTTAGATGTTTCTGATTTGAAAAACAAGCACAAAAAATTCCACCCCAGAGGTTAACCCACACCCGTAAAATCAAAAAGCAAAGCGGATTTATCCTTTCAAAATTGTTAGAATAAAACATATGAGTACCGAAAACCTTCAAGCAATTGACAAGAAACAACAAGCGCGCTGGGAAAAAGAAAAACTTTTTGCCAGCCCCCGCCTGCCTAAGGACAAAAAATTTTATTGTCTGGACATGTTCCCCTATCCGTCCGGAGCGGGCCTGCACGTGGGACATCCTGAGGGATACACCGCGTCCGACATTATTACGCGCTATAAACTAATGAACGGGTTTGACGTACTTCATCCCATGGGTTGGGACGCTTTCGGCCTGCCGGCAGAAAATTACGCCATAGCCACCGGCATTCATCCGGCCGTTACGACACAAAAAAACATAGACAATTTCCGCCGCCAAATTAAATCGTTGGGGCTGGCTTATGATTGGGACCGTGAAATCAATACCACCGATCCCGCCTATTACCGCTGGACACAATGGATTTTCCTGCAGCTTTTCAAAAGAGGTTTGGCATATGAAGCCACCGTCCCCATCAATTGGTGTCCCTCCTGCAAAACAGGGTTGGCCAACGAAGAAGTATTTAACGGAAAGTGTGAGCGCTGCGGCCACGCCATTGAACGCAAAATGCTGCGTCAATGGATGTTAAAAATCACCGCATACGCCGAACGCCTGCTGGAAGATTTGGACGGCTTGGACTGGCCCGAAAGCACTCTGGCCATGCAAAAAAACTGGATCGGCAAAAGCAAAGGGGCGGAAGTTTTGTTCCAAATAGACGGCAGCAAAGACAAACTGACGGTTTTTACCACACGGCCGGACACGCTGTTTGGCGCAACGTATATGGTCGTCTCGCCGGAACATCCTATTTTACAACGCATTGTTACCCCTCAGCAAAAACAGGACGTGGCCGCTTATCAGGCGCAAGCCGCTTCCAAAAGCGATTTGGAACGGGCGGACTTAAACAAAGAAAAAACCGGCGTGTTTACCGGCGCTTACGCCGTTAATCCCGTAAACGGAAAGAAAATACCCGTTTGGACGTCCGATTATGTACTGATGGGCTACGGAACGGGAGCCATTATGGCCGTACCCGCGCATGACGAGCGGGACTATGCTTTTGCCAAAAAATTCGGTCTGGAAATCATAGAAGTTATCAAATCACAGCAAGGCGTAAAAGAAGCGGCTTATACCGGAGACGGTGAGCTAGTCAATTCCGGTTTCTTGGACGGTTTGCGCGTACGTGAAAGCAAAGCCAAAATGATTGAATGGCTGAAAGAAAAAGGCGCAGGGCAGGCCAAAACCATGTATAAACTGCGCGATTGGGTTTTTGCGCGCCAGCGTTATTGGGGCGAACCCATACCGCTGGTACATTGCGAAAAATGCGGTGTCGTGCCTCTGCCCGAAGACCAGCTGCCGCTAAAACTGCCCGACATGAAAAATTTTGAACCGTCAGGGAATGGGGAATCCCCGCTGGCTAATGCTGCCGATTGGGTCAATACCGTCTGCCCGCAATGCGGCGCACCGGCCAAGCGGGAAACCAACACCATGCCGCAATGGGCCGGTTCCTGTTGGTATTATCTGCGTTATATGGATCCGCATAATGAACAAACCCTCGTGGACCCTGAAATTGAAAAAGCATACGGTCCCGTGGATTGTTATATAGGCGGAGCAGAACATGCCGTACTGCATCTGCTGTATGCGCGTTTTTGGCATAAAGTACTGTATGATTTGGGAGTGGTGCATACCAAAGAGCCTTTTCAAAAATTGCGCCATCAAGGCATGATTTTGGCCTTTTCATACCGAGACAAAATGGGGGCCTACCACGCTTATGAAGATATAGACTTTAAGGACGGAAAGGCATTCTTAAAAACCACCAAAGAAGAATTGTCCCCCATGGTGGAAAAAATGTCAAAATCCAAGAAAAACGTCATTAACCCTGACGATATTTTGTCTCAATATGGAGCGGACGCTTTCCGCATGTATGAAATGTTTATGGGGCCTTTTGAAGCCAGCAAGCCGTGGGACATGAAAGGCATAGAAGGCATAGCGCGTTTTCTGCGCCGCATTATGGCATGGAACGCCGGGGTCAAATTAACTACGGCCAGCAACCCGAAAGAAATTGAAATCCTGACCAATAAAACCATTGCCAAAGTAACGGAAGACATTGAAAATTTCCATTTCAATACGGCCATCTCCGCCCTGATGGTCATGTTTAACGACATCAGCAAACTGGACACCGTCAGCCAAGACACCTTTGACACGTTTTTGAAACTGCTGCATCCGTTTGCCCCGCATTTAAGCGAAGAAATATGGCAGGCCAACGGCCACAGCGGTTTTTTGGTGCAGCAGTCTTGGCCAAAGGCGGACAAACGTTTAATGGCGCAGGAAACCGTGGAAGTGGCTGTTCAAATCAACGGCAAAGTGCGCGACCGTATAAAAATCACGGCCAATGCGTCAAAAGAAGAAATGGAAAAAGCCGCCCTTGCTTCCGAAAAAATACAAAAAAACTTGCAGGGTATGGAAATCAAAAAAATCATTGCCGTGCCGGCGCGCATCGTCAGTATTATCGCCGCACCCAAAAAATAGGAGAATCGTATGAAAAGATTGCTTTTGCCGTTTTTGGCCGCGTTCTGCGTGGGCGCCTGTGCCTCCGAAGGGGCCTATTATAAACCGCAAGCGCAAATTATGCCCCAGCACATAAGGAAAGTGGCCATACGCCCCATACTCAACAAGACGGAAATTTTTGCTATGGAAGATAAGTTTTTTATTGAGTTGTATGACGAATTCCTTAAAAACGGCACATATCAAATCGTCGGAGAAGACGACGGGGCGGAAGGCGTCATCATTACGACCATCACGCGTTATTTGAACGTCCCCATACAATACGACAGCCAACTCATTCCCACCGTATACAAAATGGACGTATGGCTGGACGTCGTACTCATGGACAAGACCACCAATCAGCCCGTTTGGCGCGAACCCGCCTTTCTGGGTACGCAGACGTATTCCGCTTCTACCTTGCCCGGAGGACTTACCGAACAGCAGGCGCGCGAACGCATTTGGGAAAAGCTCTCCAAAGACATTGTCAAACGTACGGTAGACGGCTTTGGTTCGGTTATGAGTGAGAATAAAAAGAAAGTCATGCAAAATCCCGAATATACCACCATTACCCAATAATGCCCAAAACCACCGCCGCCAAAATTACCGCGTCCCTTGAGAAAGGACAAATTTCTCCCGTCTATTTGCTGACGGGAGAAGATTTGTTTCGCAAACAGGAAATCATCCAAAAAATCACTGCGGCGGTGCAGCCGGACGATTTTAATATTTATTCTTCTTCCGCCGATAAAGCCGACATAGGCGAAGTTTTGGCTTTAGCCAGTACGGCGCCCGTGTTTTCTCCGCGCCGAATAGTCGTATTGACCGGTATAGAAAAATTGCGCAAAGAGCCTAAGGAAGCTCTTCTTCGCTATTTGGAAAACCCCTTGAATACCACTGTTTTGGTGCTGACACACAATGACGCCAAAAAATTCAAAACGGAAAAAGCCCTCGCCGCGGCCGCGGCCGAACACGGTGAGAGCGCCAACTTTGACGAGTTAAAACACGAAGAACTGCTCCGCTGGGTGTCTGCGCGCTTTCAGGCACAAGGCATAAACGCCCAATTTGACGCGGCGGAAACATTGTGTGAAGTCGTCGGGGCGGATTTACATGCTTTGTCGCAGGAAATAGAAAAATTGGCGCTTTATGCGGCTGACCGTACCGACAAGAATATCTCCAAAGAAGATGTACTGGCCTGCATAGGCTTTGCTAAAGAAGAAAACCCTTTCGCCCTCTCTAATGCCATACAATATATGGACAAAAAACGCGCATTGTCGCTGGCGGACAAACTTTTGGACAACGGGGAAGACCCCGTCGGAGTATTGGGTAAGATTGCCTATCCGGTATTAAAAATGGCGCGCATTAAACGTATGGCCGACGCCGGCATGGCGCCGGCTGAAATCACCCGCGCAGCGGGACTAATGTTTTGGGAAACTTCCTTGATAAACAATGTCCGCCGTTTTCCGCCGGAAACGGTCTTTTTGAAAACGCTGGACCGTATTATAGAAACGGACAAATCCTTCAAAACTTCCGCCGTATCCGACCCCAAAACCGCCATCAAAGGTGTGATCATGACGCTGTTTTCCGGACGTTAAAAAATTCCCTTCAATGTATGGCAGAGCAAGGTTCCCTTTTTTGTTTTTGCGCTGCAAGAGACCTGATCGGGTTTTTCCGCATGCTGAGAATAATAAAAGGTCAGCTTCACTTCCAACACAGGTTCACAAGAAGTGCTGCCGTTTGTATTATTCCCCGGGCAATAACTAACACTCATCACCCCTAACGGTTCCATTCTTAAGGAAACATTATCCAGCAACCAGTCCGTCCCGCATAAAATTTCATTGGGAGCACTGGTATTAGAACGCGCGCGGCAATCCTCCGGAATTTGTACATCCAGCTGACTTAGATTATAAGCATATCTGCCGTTAGCCATATAATAGACTTCCTGCGCGTTTATCAGAGCGCGCACGGTGGGCATAAAACTCATAAACCGGCTTTTTAATACCGCCACCTGATATTGCGGCAGGGCAATGGCCGCCAATATACCGATAATCAGCACCACGACCAAGAGTTCAATCAGCGTAAAGCCGGCCCGTTTGATAGAAAAAGGTCGAGATTCTGAGTAAAAACCTCTCAGAATGACGTTATTTATAGTGTCATCATTTATATTCTCGTTATTTATATTAGCGTCATGCCGAGACGCTTTTACTCGGCATCCCAACCACTTTAGATTCCCAAAAGGTCGCGATCCTGAGTAAAAACCTCTCAGAATGACGTTATCAATAAAGCCGCCTAAAACGCCTTTAGACTTCTTTTTTCCCTTCAGATACATTTTTTGATAAATTTTGTTCATACGCAAAATTTATCAAAAAAAAAAAACAATGCAAGCCCTTTTAAAATACCCTGCAAAACACTTATAAATCTTCGTCTGTATCCGAAAATTTTCCACAAAAAACGCAAGGTTTCGCGCCTTACGTTTTTTCCCCCCGAACTTCTGAATGATTAAAATCGATAATCGGTTCGCAAAGAAAAAGAAAAATAATTCAGTCTCGGATACACACGATATCGTTCTCCGCGGGCGTTTATCTGCGTACTATGAAATTTATTGTAATTGTAGCGCAGTTCTGCCGCCAGCCCCCAATGTTCGTTTATCAGTCTTTCCATCCCTAAGCCGGCATGGCCGGCAAAACCCGTATAGTGGAAGCTTTCTTTCGGCTGCATCTCTATATTCGACATGATGTGTCCCACTCCCACGGCCAGAGAAATATAGTATTTATACCTCCGAGATGAATTCAAGAAAATACGCGCCAGCGCCAAAAAATTGTTCACACGGCTGTCCACATCCATATTTACCCTGCTGGCCACGTCATAGTCAAAATACTCGTCTCCAAAAGCGATCCCCGCCGCTAGCCATGAGCTGAAAAAACGTAAAATTTGCACGTCAAAGCCGCCGCTCGTCGTCCCGGGTTTGGCGTCATGAGATATGCCCAGCGTTTCATTGTCCACATTAAATTCGCCCCAGTCCGTACCTAGGCCGGGGGTGGAAGTTTTCAGCCCCACGCCGATATTCCACTCCCCCGACCGATGCATAAGCCCTTCCGCCGCGGCGGCGGGCGTACCACACAGGAAAAGCGCCCATATAAAAACGGTCATTTTCTTCATGTATATATGGTAGCTTTTTTTAATCAAAAAATCTACTTACCGGTAAGTAAATATAAATAGACGTAAAAAACCCGCGCTTTTGCGCGGGTTAAATGGATAGCAAGGCCGAATTATTTGGCTTTGGCGGCGGCTTTTTTAGCCGGTGCTTTTTTGCCTTTGTTTACGGCTTTGGCCAAGCGCGATTTTTTGCGCGCGGCGGTTTTCCAATGAATGGTTTTCTTTTTGGCGGCCTTGTCAATGCTGGATGCGGCGGCTTTCAAATCTTCCGCCACGGTGGAGGCCTCAGCCTTTACGGCGGCCAACACTTTTTTGGTGGCCGTACGTACTTTTTTCATCAATCCTTTGTTCTGGGAAGTTCTCTTCTCAGCTTGTCTTTGCGCTTTTAAAGCGCCGGTATGTCTTCCGGTTTTCAATTTTGCCATGTAATTATTTCCTCGCGAGAAAATCTCTTGGTATATATTTTACTCTATTTGGAAGAACTGGTCAAATTTTACCCACTCCCCGCCAAGACGCCAAATGCTACAATATGGGAATGGATCCCAGAACCGAATTGCTTCCCCGCAAACCCGGGGTATACATTATGCGTTCGCGCGAAGGCGCGGTTATTTACGTAGGCAAAGCCAAAAACTTGGCCGACCGCGTCAAACAATATTTTCAGGACAGCAATCTTTATTCCCGCGGATGGAAACTGCCCAGCCTGCTGCCTTTAATCTGGAAAATAGATTATGTTGTTACCGCTTCCGAACGCGACGCTTTGGTACTGGAAGAAAAACTAATAAAAAAATACCAACCCTTTTTTAATTCTTTAGGCAAAGATGACAAACGCTACCCTTATATAAAACTGTCTATGGGAGAAGATTTTCCACGCCTCAGCATCGCGCGCAAAAAACTGGCCGGCAAAGATCTATATTTCGGCCCCTATCCCAAATCCAGCATGGTGCGCAGTTTAATGCATTTTTTATGGAAAAGCAAGTATGCCCCTCTTCGCCCGTGCCGATGGAATTTCTCGCGGGAAAAACCTTTGGACAAGCGCAAAATAAATGCCTGTCTGTACTATCACACGGGCTTATGTCCCGCTCCTTGCGCCGGCAAAACATCTTATGAGAACTACCGTCAAATTGCGCAAAGAATGGCCATATTCTTAAACGGAGACTTTCAGGAAATTACACAAAAAATTACCGCGCTTATGCGGCAATATTCCGACAGCCTGCAATACGAAAAAGCCGCCGTATACCGCAATTTTTTGCAGGCGCTTGACCATATGCGCGAACGAGTCATCGTCAGCCAATACAAAGACGAAAAAATCACGGACGCCATAGCCAATTCCGACAAATTAAAACGATTGGCGCATATTGTAGGACTTACGCGCATGCCTGTGCATATTGAAGCGTTTGACAATTCACATCTGTTTGGAAGAGAGGCGGTGGGCTGCATGGTTTGCTATATCAACGGAGAAAAAAATCACGAGCATTACCGGCGTTTTAAGATACGTTCTGCCTTGCCGGAAAAAGGCGGCAGTGATTTTACCATGATGCAGGAAAGCGTCTACCGCCGCCTGCGCCAAATCAAACGAGATCCTTCCCAAAAACCCGATTTGTTTTTGTTGGACGGAGGAAAAGCGCAAATCACCGCTGCACTAAACGCCTGCGACAAAGCCAATTTGTATATTCCGATGATTTCACTGGCAGAAACACATGAAGGCATTTATGTCCCCGGGCAAGAAACCAGTATTAAACTGCCTTTGGGAGACCCCGCCTTAAACCTGCTCATGGAAATACGCGACGAAGTACACCGTTTTGCCGTTACCTATCACCGCAAATTGCGAGACAAAGCCAGCATATCCAACGAGGGGCATGTCAAGCCTCTTCCAAAAGACGGCGACACTTTTACCAAATAAATCCTCCCCCCTCGGGAAAACGGACTTCGCCGAATATCCGCGCCGTATTCACTTTTTATAAGACTGAGATGATCGGCTGAGTCTTCCGGACAATGACGAGGCAGGCTGTAAGAAAACAGAGCTGTTTTTGTCCTATGCAACAGCGCTATTTTATCTCTCGGCGCCGTCCATGTATGCTTATATGTATTATTGCTTTAGAAAAGAAATGTATTTCTCATGCCGCCTGCCCAAATGTATCCGCCGTTATAAATAAATCGCCCCGCCGGTTTGGCCTGTGCACAACAGTACGTCAACAAGCCAAAGGCGGAGCGAAATAATCCGAAACAAAAAATCTGTCAGATTTTATGGCAACAACCCCGACGCTGTTTTACTTAAAGGTTGTCTGACCTGTTTTTTGTTGCAAATATCCTTTCAAACCGGACGGATCGCTGGAGTGCAATATAGCTTCTTGGAACGTAATTTTTTTCTGTATATACAGATCGCCCAAGGTCTGGTTCATCGTTACCATACCCATGCTGGCATTGGTCTGCATGGTACTCATAATTTGTTCGGCCTTACCGTCGCGGATAAGGTTGCGTACGGCGGAGTTGGCAATCAACACCTCGGCCGCCATCACGCGTTTGCCGTCTACGCCCTGCAGCAACTGCTGGGAGATAATAGCCTCCAGCACGAAAGAAAGCTGTGTACGCACCTGTGGCTGTTGGTTGGCGGGAAATACGTCTATAATACGGTTAATGGACTGAATGGCGTCATTGGTATGCAGCGTGGCAAATACCAAGTGGCCGGTTTCGGCCAAAGTCAAACAGGCTTCAATCGTTTCAATATCGCGCAACTCGCCTACCAGAATAATATCGGGGTCTTCGCGCAGGAAGTGTTTTAATGCGGCCTGAAAGGATTTTGTATCGGCGCCCACTTCGCGCTGGTTGACGATACTGCGTTTATGCGGATGCACGAACTCTATAGGATCTTCTACGGTGATGATATGATTGCTTTCGTGCATATTCAAATAGTTAATCATGCTGGCCAAAGAGGTGGACTTACCGGACCCCGTCGCACCGGTAACCAACACCAATCCTTTATTCAGCTTCATGAGGTTGTATACGACGGCAGGCAAACCCAGCTCCTCAAAACTTTTGAATTCATTGGGAATGGAGCGCAAAGCCGCGGCGACGCAGCCTTTTTGCTTGTAGACGTTTACGCGCAGACGGCCCAAGCTTTTCATGCCGAAAGAAAAATCCAGTTCCAGTGTATCTTCAAACTGCTGACGTTGTTCATCGGTCATAATGGAATAAATCAGGGCTTGCGCCGTTTCTGGCGTCAGCGTTTCAAACTGCGTGGCATAGAGTTTGCCCTGAATACGCAAGACCGGAGGAACCCCAACCGTCAAGTGAATATCGGAAGCGTTTTTGGCCTTCATGAGCTTGAACAAATCATCCATCAGTATCATACGTAAACCCTCTCCTGATCAACTAATTTTTCCCACTAAATCCAGTGTAATATTATTTAGCGCGCCGGTCAATTTCTTTTTGGCCGTATCCGCTTGAAATATATAAACGATAGGCTCCTTGCGCGTTTTGGCCAAACGGTATTTGACCACGTAAGAATCTTTATGCAGCAGTTCGGCGGACCACATGGCGGCATAACCTTGCTGCAATTGCTTGCTGTAGCGCTTATTCAAATATTGTTCCACCGTGCCGCGTCCTTTGTCCAGCTGATAATTCTGTACAATTTGTTTGGCCAATTCCAAAGGATCCACCTCCGAAACCGGCGGCTGCACGCGCAGCACTTCTTTGGCATCAGGCACTTGCGGCTGCGGAGCCGGTTCGGCCTCGGCGCCAACCGCCGCATCCGACACGGAGGGAGCCGTTTCGTCCGCCGCGGACTGATGAACCCAGTTCAAATAAGCGCCCGCCAGCAGCACCACTGCCCCCAAACCTAAAAAGAGAAATTTAGCTCCGGATTTATTTTGTCTTTCTTCTTGCGCATGCTGTCTCGTATATTCCCGCGCCATTTGCGCCGCGTGGCTGTGAGGCTGATTTGCGGTTTCCGGCGGCACTTCTTTTATTGGTTCGGGAATCTCCTGCCTGAGCGTGTCCACTTTCAGCTTCCCTTCCAAAATGGTTTTGACGGTTTTGTCGTTCGGATCATCATCCGCCTGTGCAGAGACCACCACTTCCTGTACGGCGGCGGAATCCGCCGCCCCCTCGGACGGCTTTGCTTTTTTTTCTCCGGTTACGGACAAAGATTGCGCATCTTCCAAATCCGGCAAAGAACGGTTCAAATTTTCTTCGGTTTTCTTGTCCGCTTCTTCCGGCAAAATTTCGTCCAACAATTCTTGGCCCGACTGGGTGGGAGACTGCTGGGGCGTAAACTCGTCAAACGGATCTTCATCCATCAGTTTTCCCGTACCGGGATCGGTTTTTTCAAATTGACTTTCCAAGGCCCGCGCCAAATTCAAATCGGAATTCTCATTAGGCCCCGGAATCCCTAAAATGCGTCCTAAATCGCCGCTTTTTATCGTATCAAAATATTCCTCTATCGGACTGAGCTTGGAAACGGTCTGCTGTACAACCTGAGATTTGGAATCATCGCCGGAAAGCGGAGACTGCGCGGGAACGGATATCTCATTCTCCTTTTGTTCAGACGGCAAAACAGAAGAACGGTGAACGGAGGTCTTGGCATTGGCTTTTTGTTGTTCTTCCGCTTCCGAAGCGGCCGCCCGCGCCACGCGCTGGCGTTTCATTTCTTCGGAAGCTCTAAGCAAAATGGAAGAAAGTTTATTTTTCTTTTCCGGCTTGGAATCGGCAGGGACCTGCTCTTGTACAGACGACGGCACCGGCTCAGCCTTGTCCGCCGCCTCCGAAGCGGCCGGCGTGGGCGGAACATTTGACGTAGAAGCCGGAGCGGACGGCAGCGCATTTTCCTGTACGGTAAAGGCGGAAAACTCCGTCGCCGCGTGATTCATTTCATTCAAAAAGCCTTCCACCGGTGGAGCAGATTCCTGCACGGGCGGCGCCGGCTTTGCATCGGCGGAAGAGGAAAAACCGAAATCCTCGTAGAAACGGGCTTCTTTCCAGTAAGATTCTTCTTCACTATGCTCTTGAGGGCAGACCAAACAATGCGCACCGAAGCCCGCGCGAGACAACAGTTCTTGCGCCGAAAACGGTCCTACCACATCTCCGCCGTCAAAGAGACAGTATTTCATGATGTTGTTTATTTACAGTACTGCAAAGCGTTTTTCAAACGCTGCACCACCGTATCTTTTCCCATATATTCCAGCATCTTAAACAGCGTCGGGCCGTGCGTACGGCCGGACACGGCTACGCGAACCGGATGAAATACCTGACCCGCTTTATACCCATTGGCTTTGGCAAAACCGCGGGCAGCCGCTTCCAGCGGGCCTTCCGTAAAATCTTCCAATTCGCCGTATGTTTTTATCATGCCTTCCAAAACGTCTTTTGCTTCCGATTTGGAAAACACTTTATCCAGCGCCTCCTGTTCAAACACCGGTTCTTCAAAGAAAAAGCGAATCAAATCGGGTATTTCCGTAAGCAGTTTGTATTTTTCCTGCTCCAACCCCACGATGCCTTCCAGACGCTGGCGGCTGACGCCGGAAACATCTATGCCGGCTTTCTCAATAAATGGCATGGCATAGTCCGTCAATACGGAAACGGGCGTCTGCCGAATGTATTCCCCGTTCATCCAATTTAATTTTTCAGGATCCATGACCGCGGGACTGGGCTGGCAACCGGCTATATCAAATTTTTCTTCCAATTCCCCTTCGGCAAACAATTGCTGGGAATCCGGCGTAGCCCAACCTAAAAGCGCGAGATAATTTTTTAACGCTTCGGGCAAATAGCCCATATTGCGAAATTCCACCACATTGGTCGCTCCGTGGCGTTTGGACAGTTTTTTGCCGTCGGGACCGTGAATCATGGACAAATGGGCAAATACGGGTTCCTGCCAACCCAGCGCGCGGTAGATCTGTATTTGCGCCGGCGTATTGGAAATATGGTCGTCGCCGCGAATAACGTGCGTCATGCGCATGAGGTGATCGTCCACCACCACCGCAAAGTTATAAGTCGGATAACCGCTGGTTTTTTGGATGACCAAATCATATAAATCTTTGCTGGCAAATTTGACATGACCGCGGATCATATCGTCCCACTCCACATCCCCCTGTTGGGGCATGCGGAAGCGAATGACGTACTTGCGTCCCTGCGCTTCCAACTCTTTTTGTTGTTCAGGCGTCAAATCGCGGCATTTTCCGCTGTATTTTGGAGGACGGTGCTCAGCCAGACATTTTTGACGGTTAGCCTCCAATTCTTCTTCCGTACAATAGCATTTGTAGGCTTTTCCTTCCGCAATAAGCTGGTCAATATATTTTTTGTAAATGCCTAAATCCGCCCGCTGCGCTTGATAATAAGGAGCGTCGGGACCCTTAGTCGTACCGTCAGGCATCGGACCTTCGTCCCAATTCAGTTTCATCCACTGCATGCCCTCAAAAATGGCGTCGGTGGAAGCCTGTGTGCTGCGTTCTTCGTCCGTATCTTCAATACGAAGCAAAAAAACGCCTTTATTCTTTTTGGCAAAAAGATAATTAAAAAGCGCCGTGCGCACGCCCCCAATATGCAAAAACCCCGTGGGCGAAGGGGCAAACCTGACTCTGACTGTCATCTTGGCATCTTCCTTTGTAAACGTTAAAATTTAGTTACTTCCAGAATATATTATACTTATTTATGCAAAATTTTTTAAAATAGATAAAAAGGGAAGAATATTCCGTCACCTTGTACGGACAAATGCGGAAATTTTATATCAGGAACAACAGATGAGTTTTTTTGTTTTTGCCAGTTTGATTTTACTTTTTATGCAGGTTGGCATAGGCCTGTGGTTTTATTTTCTTTTTCCATCTATCGGTTGGAAAATACCCGCCGTACTGTTGCCCCTCATGCTGACGACGGGCATGCGGCTGTGCATGGCGTATACGCGCACGCATTACGGCACGTTGGAAAGCATCGCGTATTATTTGGCCTATACATACGCCGGACTGGTATTCATCCTTTTTTTCGCCCTCATGGCTTTTGCCATCATACAAGCCATTTGCCAACTGTTTCACCTGCACGCCAAACCCCTGCTGGGACCATTAAGTTTACTGTGCATGGCGGCCATTGCCTGCATGGCCGTGTACGGCGGATTGCGCCAGCCGAAAATAAAACATATTGACATCGCTCTCTCCGGCGCTCCGGAAATGACCATAGCCGTTATTTCGGACAGCCATCTGGGCATAGGCGTACCGCTGGCGCGGTTTGAAAAAGCATTGGCTCGGCTGAAAGAACACCATCCCGATGCGCTGTTTGTGCTGGGAGATTTGTTCGAATACGGCATGCACCGAGAAAAATATGCACAGGCGCTGGCTGACTTCCAAACCAAATACGGCTCTTTCGGCGTATTCGGAAATCATGAATATTACACGGGATATGACCAGTCGGCAGATTTTTTTAAGATGGCGGGAATACGGCGACTGAATAATGAGATTCTTACACTGCCAAACGGCATACAGCTGATAGGAATCAATGATATACGCACCGCTCGCATCACGGAACAAGAACTGGACAGCTGGCTGGCCAAAACCGATCCGGCGCGCACACGCATTTTACTAAGCCATCAGCCGCTTTTAACCGAAACCGCCGCCAAACACCATATCCCGCTTATGCTGAGCGGACACACGCACAACGGCCAAATATTCCCCTTTAACTTCTTCGTCAAACGCGTTTATCCCTATGTATACGGAATGTATCAAACCGGACCGGAATCCCGCATCTATGTTACTTCCGGCATGTTCTACTGGGGCGTGCCGCTGCGCTTTTTGGCTCCAGCGGAAATACCTTTGCTGCATCTAAAAGGCCATGATTAAAAAAAGCTTATTTTGCCTGACATGTTTGTTGGCTTGTGCCATGGCGCAAGCGGCGGCAACGCATTTTGAAGACTTGTCCCCGCAGGAAAAACTGGGGCAGACGCTGGTGGTATTTGCCGATGTGGACAGCGCGGAAATTTTTCGTCCCATCATAGAAAAAGGATTGGTGGGGGGCGTACTCATTCAGTGGGGCAACTATTCGCTGGAACAAACGCGCCAATTAATACAAAAACTGCAAAATTGGGCGCAAAAAAGCCCGCACAAAATACCTTTGCTTATTTCCATTGACTATGAAGGAGGCACCGTTTATACGCCCATCACGCTGGGCTTTGACTATTTGCCCACCAACATGATGCTGGCGGCTTCCGCCAGTGAAGAAAGCGCCGCCGCCATAGCCTATCTGGCGGGGCAGGAATTGCGCCGCGCCGGCGTGCATATAAACTTTTCTCCGGTCTTGGACGTCAACAGCAACCCAAACAACCCCATTATCGGCGTGCGTTCTTTCGGTTCCGATCCGGCCAACGTAACTAAAATGGGACTGTCCCTCATGAACGGTTTCAAAGCGGCAGGCATCGTCAGCGTAGTCAAACATTTCCCGGGACACGGCGACACATCCGTAGACTCCCATTATCAAGTACCCACTGTACAAGCTTCGGACAAAGAACTGCGGCAAATACACATCGCTCCTTTTGCGCAAGCCGTCCGCCACGGCGTACAAGGCGTCATGACCAGCCATATTTTGTATCCGGCGCTGGACAATAAAAATATAGCCACATTCTCGCGGCCCATTTTGCAGGACTTGTTGCGTACACAGCTGGGATTTGAGGGGTTAATCGTTACCGACAGTTTGGACATGAAAGCTGCCACCACGTTTTGCACTATTGCCGATTGCGCCGTACGCGCACTGGACGCGGGTTCGGATTTAATTTTACTGGGACGTTATATTAAACCGCAAACAACATTTAACCGTATTTACAAACAAGTGACCGCCAATGCGGCCCTGCGCCAAAAGGTGGAAGATTCGGCAAAAAAAATATTTGAACTAAAAAAAGATTTAGGCTTGCTCAACGGTCCGCTGCCCACGCCGCAGCCTATAGACAAAGCTTATCAAGCCGAGTTGGAAAAAATAAGCGACCAAGCTGTTACGCTGGTGCGCGACCGCAAGCAACTGCTGCCCTTTCACCCTCAGGAAAGCGACGGAGACAAGCCCATCGTATGCGCCGTCTTTTTCGCCCCGTCTCGCTTTGCGGACCAACTGATGAGTTTTTCAAAACCTTTTTTGGAAAAAGGCTGGCATATACGCAGCTACAATGCCGCCATGACTCCCCGAGCCGTAGACGCCCGCCGCGCCAAAGAATGCGCCCAAGGAGCGGATCTGTTGGTGGTTACCAGTCTGCAATGGGCAGACCGCACCAACATTAATCAAAAGAACACCATTCATGCCCTATTTGAGCAACATCCGAACAATGTGTTCATTTCCACCATGAGTCCTTATGATATTCCCAGTTATCCGGAGGCGGACACCGTCTTGGCCACATACGGTTTGAACAGATATGTGCTGCAAACGGCTGCCAACATCATTTTGGGAAACATCAAACCGCAAGGACATCTGCCGGTAGATTTGCCGAAAGAAAAATAACTTCCGCTGAAAAAAGTCCGCCCACGGCTTGACTCCGTGGGCGGAACAGAAAAACGTATCGGCAAAAGTCAGCGCCGCTTGCTCTTATTTTTACGCCGCTCGGCCCAAACCTCATACACTGCCGGCAGAACGGAAATGACGATGATCGCCACAATCACATAGTGAAAGTGATTTTGCACCAACGGCAAATCGGCAAACCAATATCCGCCCAAACAGAACAGTAAAACCCATAAAGCCGCCCCGATAATGTTATAAGAAATAAAATGAAAATACGTCATTTTGCCAATACCCGCCACAAACGGCGCAAAAGTACGTATAATGGGAATAAAGCGTGCCAAAATAATCGTCTTGCCTCCGTATTTTTCATAAAAGGCATGAGCTTTATGCAGATGATCTTGATTCAGCAGCCAGCTGTCTTTTCGCGTAAAGACTTTAGGTCCCAGCCATTTACCTATTTCATAATTTACGCTGTCTCCAATGACCGCCGCCGCAAAAATGACGGGAATCAATACCCACAAATCAATAGGGCTTCCGACACGAGAAGCCAAAGCCCCCGCCGCAAAAAGCAAAGAATCCCCGGGCAGAAAAGGCGTAACGACCAACCCCGTTTCACAGAACACCACCGCAAACAGCACCACATACAGCCACGGCCCCAGCGTGCCGGCCCATGCATTTAAGTGTATGTCCAAATGCAAAAAAATATCCCAAACTTGAGCTAAAAATTCCATAGTGTATATTTTACAAAAACCTCATTGCGCCATAAAAATCCCCGTGCTGTCAAACAACACGGGGACGCAAAAAAGCTTATTTTTCCAACCGGCTTAAGCGGCTTTGCGCGCGGGAGGCGTATTTATCCGTCGGATAATTAATAATCAAACGTTTGTACGCGTCTTCCGCTTGTGCGTCTTTGCCCAGCTGCTCATAAGTATAAGCCAAATCATATAACACCTGCGGCGTATGCTGGGAAGAAGGATAAACAAGCAGAATTTTCTCCAGTGCGCCGGCGCGCAACGAAGGTTTTTTCAGCCGGCGGCGCGCCAATTCCGCCGCATCCGTCAAAGCGGCCACATATTTATTTTCATCGTCTTTGAAAAGCTCCGCCGCTTTCAGCAGTGCGTCATAAGCGCCTTGATAATCTTTGTTTTTCTGCAAAACGTCCGCTTTCCCCATCCATGCTTCATACGCTTCCGGACGAGTATCCAATACGGAAATAGCTTTTTCATACCACGCCATAGCTGACGCATAATCTTTACGGTTTTCTTCCATGACCGCCAAATGTTTGTATACTACGCCCGTTTCGGCAGAGTTCGGGTATTGTTCCAATACTTGTTTATACAGCGAAGAAGCCGTTTCATAATCTTCCAAATCCCCCGAATATACGTCGGCAGTCATACGCAAACTGGCCGCCTTGTACACCGTATCGGGGAATAATTCGTTTACTTTTTTATAAGCCAGTATGGCAGCATTATAATTGCCGTTTTGCCGGTGCCAATCCCCTTGTAACAGAGTCAATTTGTCAGTCAATTTACTGTCGGGATACATGACAAAAAACTCGTCAAACAAATTATTGACCGGTTCATACGTGTCTTTTAAGTTCGCCTTCACCAAACTCTCCAGCAAGGCCGCCTGCTGGCGTTGGCGCGGCATGTTTTCGGTATTGACGGCCAAAATCTGCAAAGCTTGGCCCTTCTGCCCGCGGCTGATGTTCCCCATAGCCTGTTCCACCGCCGAAGACAGCAGCGTCAAATCCTGAGAAGAAGGAAAATAAAAACGGACCTGATACAAAGCCAATAAGGCTTCAGCATCGTTGCCGGCGCGCAAATGAAAAGTGGCTTGCATCAGCAAAGCTTCTTTTAATTCTTCATCTTGCGGGTGTTGTTTGGCCCAGAGTTTTGTTTCTCGGGCCAAAGCCGAAGCAAAAGCGCGGTCCGCACGCGCGCCGTCGCCATGCATTAAAGCTTGTCTTTGGTAAAAATTCAATACGGCGTCCTGCGCCGCAAAAAGCGGCAAAGCCAAAACGCCAAAACATACCGATAAAACGATTTTTTTCATTTTGTCTCCTATCTGTAATTAACAAATTGCAAATCCAGCCCGAAATCTTTCTCGCGCAACTTGGCCTGCGTGGCTTGCAATTCATCTTTGGATTTGGAAGATATGCGCAGTTGGTCTGCCTGTATAGATGCGGCTACCTTGAGTTTGCAATCTTTAATATAACGGGAAATTTCTTTGGCTTTTTCCGATGGAATACCTTGTTGGATTTTAATGCTTTGCTTGGCGTTTCCGCCCAAGGCGGCCTCCACTTTGCCTAACGTCAGATTTTTCAGAGCCACGCCGCGCTTGGCTAAGCGCGTAAACAAGACATCGCGCAAAGCGCCCACTTTATATTCATCGGCGGAAGTAAGTTTTAATTCATTTTCTTTCTCATTGAGCTCAATATAGGATTGCGTTCCTTTGAAATCATATCGGTTAGAAATTTCTTTGCCCGCAGCGCTGACGGCCTCGGCAATCACGTTCATATCCACTTTGCTGACCACATCAAAACTGTAATCTGCCATACATCCTCCCCGCGCGGCTGCAGCCGCGCAACGCGTACACATATTATATATTTTTTGTACAATGGGTTTTGGAGGCGGCTGCGCATTCACGCCGCCCTGCCGCCTTATTTTAATACGGAGAGGACGCTGTCATTCAAGCAACGTTTATGAAAATGAAATTGCGTTTAGTCGTTATGCTTTTCCTCCAGTACGCCGTCTGGGGCGCGTACTTAACCTCCATGGGGGCTTTTTTAGCCAACGTGGGGCAGGCGCAGCACATTGGCTTGTTCTATGCCACACAGGGCTTTGTGTCTCTGTTTATGCCCGCTGTTATCGGCATTTTGGCTGACCGTTGGATGCCGGCCCAAAAAATGCTGGGGCTGTGTCATATTCTGGCTGGTTTTTTCATGATGTGCGCGGCATATTTCGGTTCACAGTCGCCGGTCAGTTTCGGTTCCATTTATACGTTTTATCTGCTCAGCGTGGCTTTGTACATGCCTACGATTGCTTTGGCAAACTCCGTATCTTACACGGCCTTGCACACGGTAAACTTAGACCCCGTACAGGCTTTTCCGCCCCTGCGCATTTGGGGAACGGTAGGCTTCATATGCACCATGCTGGTATCTAACTTTACCGGCTTTCAAAACACTTACGCACAATGGTATCTCTCCGGCGTTTTGGGTTTAGTGTTGGGCATGTACAGCTTCACGCTGACCAACTGTCCCGTCAGCACCAGCAAAGAGAAAAAATCTTTTGCGCAAGCGTTGGGCTTGGACGCTTTCAAACTGTTCAAAGACAAAAGAATGGCTATTTTCTTTATCTTTTCCATGCTTTTAGGCAGCTGTCTGCAAATCACCAACGGTTATGCCAATCCGTTCATCAACAGCTACAATACGCTGGAAGGTTTGGCCGGCAGTTGGGGAGCCAGCAACGCAAACGCTTTGATTTCCCTGTCGCAATTGTCTGAAACGTTCTGTATCCTTCTCATTCCATTCTTCCTCAAACGGTATGGAATTAAGAAAGTCATGTTGATCAGTATGTTTGCATGGGTGCTTCGTTTTGGATTGTTCGGCGTTGGCAACCCCGTAACGCTCCCGGGTATTTCCATGCTGGTTCTGTCCATGATTGTATACGGAGTGGCGTTTGACTTCTTTAACGTGTCTGGTTCGCTGTTCGTAGAAAAAGAAACCGATCTTTCCATCCGCTCCAGCGCACAGGGACTTTTTATGCTGATGACCAACGGCGTGGGCGCCACAATAGGCACGTTGGGCGCACAAGAAATCATCAATCATTTCGTGTATGCTCCGCAAAATGCCTATACAGCCGTACACGGTCCTTTGGCGCAAGGAGCGGTATATCCCGCTTCCGTATCACAGGCCATAGCCTCCGGTTGGTCCAGCTCTTGGTTTATTTTTGCCGCTTACGCACTGGTGGTAGCCATAGCTTTTGCATTGGTGTTTAAGTATAAACATACGCCGCAGGCCAATTAGTTTAGTTAGACAAAAAAAGCCTCGCGCATTTAACCGCGCGGGGCTTTTTAATACAAAAATATACTCAAAAATAAAATCCTATTCCCTGGGTACCTGTAGTCAGTGACGGCTTCGTTTTGCCACTGATGGAATAGCAAATGTCCAGTGCTTTTTGATCCGCAGATTCAGCCCAACAAATAAAATTAGAACGGGCAAAATATTTTTCCAATTTCGGCACACCGGACGCCTTGGAATAACAATAGGCTGAATAGGAAGAACGCTCATCGGCAGAAGTGGCACGCAAAAAACAGGAGAAATTCTGCCATGCCAGCGATTCATAATTTGTATCTTGGAACAATTTCGCCCCTGCAGGCATAGCAATATCCAAATCAGAAAAAGACAGCGTATATGTTCCGTTGGCCATATAATAGCGCTGCTCGGCATCACTGATGGAACGAAGCAAAGGCAATAGTGTCATGGTACGGGTTTTATTAACGGCTTTTTCGTATTGCGGCAGCGCAATGGCCGTCAGTATGCCGATAATCAGCACTACTACCAACAGTTCAATTAATGTAAAACCTTTTTTCATTTTTTTCTTCCTATAACAGCGTTTAATCGTTCAAAAACACGTCTCAGCGGCGTTTGTTTTTTCGCCATGTATAGGGTATCAAAAAAAAAAACAAATCAAGCTGTACCGGATTTTCAATAAATAAACGGCCACGACATAACAGCCATAAACACCGCTGCGCAACACCACAATAAATATACCTAAAAACCACACCTCTGCATCAGGCACGAATTGTCTTTACAGGGCATTTCTTCCGCTCTGTTTGTAAGGCTGAGATTGCCAAAGGAAACTCTCGGAAATAACGGCATTTGTATTCTCACTATAAGGATAGCGCTTGCTGGCAATGACAGGTGGGATGGCTCCACAACTAACGCATAAGCTTCGGAGCGTTCCACTACTTGCAGCCGCCGCACCGGAGGTAAAAAACGGGAACTTCCGGTCTCGACGGCCTGACTGGAGAATCTACTTCTGAACTTGCGCCGACAAATCAAGGCAAGGTGCGGCAGCGCACACAGGTCATGGAACAGTGAAAATAAACTAAATTTACAAAACGGCGGACGGGTCTTAAACGCACCCATTGAAATTGCCGTGATACGGTTTATTTATGGCGGGAAGTTTTCTCCTGCATAATATCTACAATCATCGGATCCACCGCCCGCATACCTTCCGTGGAAATATTCCCTAAATTTTGTATGGTTTCTTCAGCGCTGTGGCCCACAAAACCTTCCACTTCGGTAATGCCATAGTCATGCATCCCCATGAAAGCGGCCCGTATGGCGGCATCGGTGGAACTGACCACTTTAAGCGCACAGCCGCTTTTGGCTCCGTCGCAAAGCATGCCGCCGATATCGCTGATAATATTGTTAATGGCCAGCGTAATGGCGGGTATATCCGCACCACGCTGCTGATATACTATAGCCGCCGCGGCTCCTACGCCGGCGGCTATGGCACAGCCGCAAATGGGGGCCAGTTCTCCCGTAAAGACTTTTACATATCCGTTTAACAGATGAGAAAGCGCAATGCTCCTGAGTATTTTTTCTTCCGCTACGCCCATTTGTTTGCCCACGTTCCACGGCACCAAAATGGTTACCACGCCCTGATTGCCCGATTCACCGCTGCTCATCACGGGAATAGACTGTCCGTCCATGCGCGCATCGGCGGCACAGGCCGTCAAAATTTTTGTGGAAGCGATCAAATCCATCTGCAATAAATTTTTACGCACCAGTTCTTTAATATAAAAACCAACTTTTTTTAATGATTGCCCCATCTCCGCGGCCTTCAGATTCATTTCCACGCCTTTTTTAATATAGGCCAAATCTTCGGCGTCCGCCGCATCCGTCCACGCCAGCAGATCAGCCAATGAAGCCTTTTTCAAAGCGTCCTTAAAAGCAAAACTGGCGCTTTTTTCTTCTTTGGCGCGTACGTCTTTCAGCACCGTTTGTCCTTTTGCCAAATACACCACGTCCGTATGACTGCCCTCTATGACGCATTGCGCCGAAGCACCGGCTGCATCTTGCACAAAAGACTCTATATAAAAGCCGTGTTTCTCCGCCGCCACTTCCAGCCGTACGCGGCCTTGCGCCAACATTTCTTTAGCGCGAAACAGCAAATTTGAATCCGCTCCGGACAAAATTTCCATTTGTAATTGTGGTTTTGCAATCAAAAGCCCCATAGCCGCGGCCAGCAAATTGCCTTTTTCTCCCTCCGTATTGGGAATGCGCACGCCGCAGCCGTTTTTATACGTACCCGGATCCAGCCGGAATACGGCTTTATCGGGCGTATGCCCCAATGTCTGCGCCGCGTATGCGCCGCACAAAGCCACGGATACGGGTTCCGTGCATCCCATGGCCGGATATACTTGGTTTTTCAAAACTTCTTTAAGTACGTTTATCATTTATATTTTCCCGTTGGCTTTCAAACTGTAATGCGCGCCTTTACCTATAATAATATGATCATGCACCGCAATGCCCAATAATGCAGCGGCACGGGTAACCTCTTTGGTCAACACGATATCTTCCATGGAAGGCGTTGGATCACCTGATGGATGATTGTGCACCAAAATCAATGCCGCGGCTTTGGCCGCCAGCGCACGTTCCACAATGGTGCGCGGAGAAACGCTGACGCGGTCCAACCCACCGCGGGCCACCACTTCCGTCCCAATAATGGTATTGCGCACGGACAAATAAATCAACTCCAAGCACTCATCGGAATTAGCGGACAAAGAAGCCTTGCAATAATTTAACACCTGTTCCGGCGTGCGAACCGTTACGCGTTCTTTCACTTCTTCCAAAGAATATTTTTTGAACACGGCGCGAATCAGTTTTAAAAAACGCGCGCTTTGTTCTCCGACTCCTTTTACCGCACACAATTCCTCCAGCGGCGCATCCAACACGCTGCCTAAAGAACCAAAACGCCGTATCAAGGCCCAAGCCGTGGGTTTCGTGTCCCGCCGCGCTATGCAATAAGTCAGCAAAAGCTCCAAGATTTCATGATCCAAAAAAGGATCCAACCCGCAGGCGGAAAATTTAGCACGCAACCGCTGGCGGTGGCCCAAATAAGAAGGCTTGGAATTTGTCGACATAATTTAATTATATGTTTTTTCCCGCTGTTTTAATGCTAGAATACAAGAAAGTTTGGCATTTTTTATTTTGCGGAGGCAATATGTCATTAAAATTAGCCGTCATAGGTGCAGGCCCCGCCGGTTATCCGGCCGCGTTGGCCGCCGCGCGTTTGGGCGCGCAGGTAACCGTGTTTGAAAAAGGTCCGTTGGGAGGAGTATGCCTTAACTGCGGCTGCATTCCTTCCAAATCTCTTCTGGACGCCGCTCACCGTTTTGACGCCATACGAGATATAGCCCGCTTTTGCCAAGACGGAGCGGAAACGACGGCACAAACACTGCTGACACAGCTTTCATGGGAAAAAATCCAAGCCCGCCAGCAAGCCGTTACGCGTAAATTGACCGGCGGCATCGGCATGCTGTTCAAACAGGCCAAAATAAATGTCGTCGCGGCGGAAGCGTCATTTAAGGATCCGCATACGCTGTATGCGCAAGTGGGAGAAGAAATCAAAGAATTTGTTTTTGACTATATTATTGTCGCCGCAGGCAGCACCGCTTTCGTACCTCCACCGTTTGATAAAATACGCGGACATATTTACGACAACAGCAATATTTTCCAAATACCGCGCCTGCCTAAAAAACTGGCCATCATAGGCGGAGGAGTTATCGGCTGTGAGTTTGCGGCCCTCATGTCTTCTTTGGGCGTAAACGTCAGCGTGGTGGAAATGCAGCCGCGTTTACTGCCGACCATGGAAGAAAGTCTGGCCAGACTGCTTAGCCAAAACCTGCAAAAAAAAGGCGTCCGTCTGCTTGTCGGAAAACAAGCCGTAGACGCACGGTTGGAAAAAGAACGCAAAATATTGACGCTGTCAGACGGAACGGAACTGGAAGCCGACGATATATTGGTGGCCATAGGCCGCAGCTGCGACTTGACGTCCCTGCATCCGGAAAACGCCGGTTTAGCGTGGACCCGAAAAGGCCTGCAAGGCATTAACCCCCAGACTTTGCAGGTAAAAGAACATATCTATGCGGCGGGAGACATCACGGGGTTGTCTCTTTTGGCGCATGCGGCTTCGCGCCAAGGCGAAGTGGCCGCGCATAACATTTGCGGCGTACCCATGACCTATAACAATGATTTGATTCCCAGCGCGGTATATACGTCGCCGGAGCTGGCCTCCGTGGGATTGACGCGCACCCAAGCGCAGCAACGCGGCCTGAACGTAAAAGTGCAAAAAGCTTTTATGCTGGCCAACGGACGCGCCTTAACGCAAGACGCGGCGGAAGGATTTGTGGAAATTGTCAGCCATGCCGAAAGCGGGAAATTGCTGGGGGTGTGTCTGGCCGCGCCCAATGCGTCAGAAATCATCAGCCTGTTTACGGTAGCATTGGAAGCTGGTTTCACGGTGCAGCAGCTGCGCCGCGTCGTATTTCCGCACCCTACGGTCAGCGAGGCCGTAGCGGACGCTTTGGCCCGATGATGAATCGTTTTGCTGTCGTTTTAGTCAGTCCGCGCGATCCGAACAATATAGGAGCCGCCGCCAGAGCAATGGCCAATTTCGGCTTTGCGGATTTACGCGTGGTAACGCCGTATGCACCCAGTTGGCGCGATGCTGTCAGCGCGGTGGGAGCGCAGGATATTATGCAGCGGGCAAAGCTGTTTGACGCTTTGCCGCAGGCACTGGCCGACTGCACGCTCATGCTGGCTGCCACGGCACTCAAAGACCGCCGCTTGGACCAACCCGTCATTTCACTGCCGGATTTGCCCCTTTGGCTCAGCAAACAAATCCAAGGCAAAACCGCGCTTGTGTTTGGAAATGAAAAAACGGGTCTGTCCAATGCCGACATTGGACTTTGCAGCGCCGTACTGCATATACCGACCAGCGCCAAACAACCTTCCGTGAATTTGGCCCAATCGGTTATTTTGACTTGTTATGAACTGGCGCGGCAAACCCCGCCTGCCGCACAGCCAAATCCATTGCAGCGGGCTTCGTTTGCACAGACGGAACTGGTCATTGACGAATTAGAAGAATTAATGGTTCAAAGCGGTTTCAAAACCGACTATACCGCCCAACAGCGCAAGGCTTTGCTGCGCGCACTGGTACGCAAGGCGGAGTTGGGAAAAAACGATTTGTTTTTTATTAAAAATTTCGCCCTGTATATGCGGGGCAAATTCACGGAGGCCAAACATGCACGCACACATTGACCCCAAAGATTTACTCACCAAAATCAAGAAAAAAACCCGCACATTAGGTCCGGTCGGCGCAAGAGCGCGGAAAATGTTAAAATATAAACAAACACACGGTGAACAAGCTATGTCTTCTTATAATATTTTGGTTATTAACCCCGGCTCCACTTCCGACGATATAGGTTATTATCGCGGCGAAAAACCCGTTTTTGAAGTTACGGTGCGTTATTCCATTACCGATTTGGAACCCTATGAAGGCAAAAACGTTACCGAACAGCTGCCGCTGCGCCGCAAGCTCATCTTGGACTATCTTTTAGACCATAAAGTACCGCTTAAAGAAATTGACGCCGTTATCGGACGCGGCGGTTTTATCCGTTCCGTGGAAGGTGGTGTATACGCCGTCAATGACCAAATGGTGTCCGACTTGGAAACGGGACGCTATGGAGGCATACATCCCAGCAATTTAGGCGGCATATTGGCCAGAGACATTGCCAAATACGCCAATTGCCCCAGCTTTATAGCCAATCCCGTGGTCATTGACGAACTGCAGCCTATTGCGCGTTACAGCGGCATGCCGGAAAATCCGCGCATTTCCATTTTTCACGCTTTAAGCCAGCGCCACGTTGCCCGCCTCATCGCTGAAAAACAGGGCCGCAAATACGAAGACGTGCGCTGTATTATTTGCCACGGAGGAGGCGGCATATCCATAGGAGCGCACCGGTACGGAAAAGCGATAGACGTCAGTAACGGATACGAAGGAGACGGCCCCATGACGCCGCAACGCAGCGGAGCCGTTCCCTGTGCGGGATTGGTCAATATGTGTTTTTCGGGCAAGTATACGCAAAAAGACATACGCTTGAAAATGCGCGGAAAAGGCGGTTTGGCCGCATACACGGGGACATACGACGTCAAAGAGTTGGAAGAATATATACAAACGGGAAAGAAACGCCCCGGCTCGCTTATCCATTGCACCAAAGAAAAAGCCAAAGAAGCCTTAGACGCCATGATTTACCAAATGGCCAAAGAAATCGGCGCTTTGGCCGTGGTATTGGAAGGAAAAGTGGATTTTATCGCCCTGACCGGCGGGCTGATGTTCAGCAAATATATTCCGCATGAGCTGGGCCGTCAGGTGGGTTGGATAGCCCCCATTTACGTATTTCCGGGCAGTGAAGAAAAAGACGCTTTGCGCGATGCGGCGCGGCGCGCATTGGAAGATCCCTCTATAGTAAAACATTATTCATAAATTAAGGAGCAATAGCATGAAATTTAAGAGCTTTGAAGACTTGATTAATCAAGTAAAAGGAAAATCGAACCGCGTCGTCGTGCCGGGCGCAAACAATGCCGAAGCATTGCAAGCCATTAAAATGGCCGATGACAACGGCCTAATTTCGCACGGCATACTCATTGGCCCCATAGCCCAAGTAAAAGAAATGGTCAAAGCGGCCGGATTGCCGGAAGAAAAATTTGAATTTATTGATTGTGAAGACGTCCCCACCATGTGCAAACTGGCGGTAGACCAAATTTTGGCGGGCAAAGGAGACTTTTTAATCAAAGGGTTGGTGGACACCAAATACTATATGAAAGCCATCTTGAATAAAGAAGCGCATTTGGTGCCGGAAGGAGCTTTGCTGTCGCATTTTGTACTGTTCAGTACGCCGAAATATAAAAAACCTTTTGCCGTAACGGACAGCGCCGTCGTCATTGCCCCGACATTGGAACAAAAAGCCAAAATCATTCAAAACGCCGTTAACACCATGCATAAGCTGGGGCTGGAAAATCCCAAAGTTTCCTGCGTATGTCCGGTGGAAAAAGTAAACGAAAAAATCCCCAGCACCGTAGACGCGGCAGAACTGGCCAAAATGAACGCCGAAGGAAAAATCACGGGCTGCGTGGTGGAAGGACCGTATGACTTATACATATCCCTCTCCGAGCAAAAAGCCGCCGAAAAAGGCATCACGGGCAAACAGGTGGCGGGCGACGCCGACATTTTAATGCTGCCGGATTTGGACGCCGGAAACCCGCTTTACAAAGCATTGGCGTTTTTTGGAGAGAAAATGGAAGCGGCCGCCGTACTGGTGGGGCCGACCATTCCCGTCATATTGCCGTCCCGCGCTGATGATCCGAAAGTCAAATTAAACGCCATTGCGCTGTGTTCTTTCTTGAAAGACCAAAAATAAAACCATACAAGGCGGCCGGATTCGAACGCCGGCCGCCTTTTTTACGGCCATGCAAAAAAAAATAATTGATTTTTTTAATACTCATTACCGCCGTTATCATGACTTAATGTTTTATCTGCTGACGCTTGCGGTTATAGCATTGACCACGTTTTTAACCGTGGCGATCACGCGCGATAAAAATCGTCAGGAAGAAATAAATTCTTATCAAAAAGAAATTTCCGTACAAGAATATACCGTAGGGCAGAAGCCTATTTATGTGGCCTTGCAGGAGGCGGGACTGGAAAACCGTGAAGTGTCGGAAATTGTAGACCAGCTAAACTCCGTTATTGATACGCGCAAATTGCAGAAAGACGACCCTTACTCCATTTCCGTTACGACGGAGGGAGAATTTGCTATGCTGCTTTTGAACCAAGGTTTGACGCGTTACTTTGTGGCGAACGTAGGCGGGCAGCTGGCGGCCGGACAATCCGACGTGGAAATACATACCCGCATTAAAAGCACCGCCGGACAAATACAAGATTCTCTTTTTTCTTCCATGCTTAAAGATGACGTTACCGTTCCGTTGATTGTGGATTTGACGGACGCTTTTTCTTGGAACATTGATTTCAATACGGAAACCCGAAACAAAGACCGTTTTGCCGCCGTGTGGGAGGAACATTATACCGCAGACGGAACCATCACGGGCCAAGACCTCGTTGCAGCCATGTACGACGGACAAATTACCGGAGAAAATTACGCATTTTATTACAACGACGAATTCTTTGACAAAACGGGCAAAATTACCAAAAAAATGTTTCTAAAATCGCCCATCAGTTTTCGGGGAGTACGTATTTCTTCGCGTTTTAATCCAAACCGCATGCACCCCATTTTGCGCATACGCCGCCCGCATTTAGGCATTGATTATGCCGCCCCGACTGGTACGCCGGTGCAAGTGGTGGCAGACGGCGTTGTAACATACGTTGGCAGAAAAGGAGGATTCGGCAATTATGTGGAAGTGCGCCACGCCAACAATTACGTTACATCTTACGGCCACCTGAGCCGGTATGCAAAAAAAACAAAAAGAGGCGCCAAAGTAAAACAAGGAGACACCATAGCCTATGTGGGCAATACGGGGCTGTCCACGGGGCCGCATCTGGATTTCCGCATCAAGCAAAACAATAAATTTATAGATTTTCTGAAAATGAAAAACCGCAATTCCGCTTTGCGTTCCATACCCAAAGAACAAATGGCGGATTTTACAGAAGCGAAAGATTTGTACATGAAAGCGTTAAACGACGCGCTGGCACAAGCCAACGTCATCCAACCCGCCGACAAGGCGCAGGAGGAGGAAAAATGACAAAACGCATTGCCATTACCGGCGGCCCAAACGGCGGCAAAACCACCGCGCTGTCGGTGCTGAAAGAAACTTTCGGCAATAAAATAGAAGTCGTGCCGGAAGCGGCTACCATGATTTTCAGCGGCGGCTTTCCGCGCAAAGACGGCAGTCCCGAACACGTCCGCACGGCGCAGCGCATTATTTTCTACGCTACGCAGCAGCTGGAAAGCTTGGCCCTGCAAACTTCTTCGGCCGAATTGATTGTGTGCGACCGCGGCACCGTGGACGCCGCCGTTTATTGGCCAGAGGGAGTGGAAGATTTTTTTGCCTCCATGGGAACCACGCTGGAAGAACAAATAGCCCGCTACGACGCGGTCATTCATCTTTCGCCCCCGCTGAAAGCGGAGTTTTATCAATCCACACGTGTACGCACGGAAACACTGGAGGAGGCTTCCCGCATTGACCGGAAGATTTTGAAAATTTGGGAGCGTCATCCCAACCGCATGGTGCTGCCTTCCATGGATCATTTCTTCCAAAAAGCCGGCATCATCAAAGATTTTATAGAAACCCTTCTTCCTCAGGAGGAGAAAAAATGAACAAAAAGAAAATCGTTTTAACCGGAGGCCCCAGCGGCGGCAAAACCACCGCGCTGTCCATATTGAAAGAAACATTCGGCAGCAAAATTGAGCTGGTGCAGGAAGCGGCAACGCTGATTTACAGCGGCGGTTTCCCGCGCAAGGACAACAGCCCCCTTCATATAGAACACGCGCAGCGTATCATTTTTTATACCGTCCACCAGTTGGAGCATTTGGCCAACGCCACTTCTTCCGCGCCGCTCATCGTTTGCGACCGCGGCTCCATAGACGGCGCCGTATACTGGCCAAAAGGCCCCGAAGATTTTTTCAAAGCCATGGGCAGCTCTCTGGAGGCGGAATTGGCCCGCTATGACGCGGTCATTCATCTCTCTCCTCCGCCGGAAAAAGATTATTACCAAGCTACCAACGTTCGCACGGAGACGCTGCAGCAGGCATTTGAAATTGACGACAAAATTCTGAAAATTTGGGAGCGCCATCCCAATCGTCTGATTGTGCCTCGCAGCAAACATTATTTTGAAAAAGCAGAAATCATTAAAAATTTCGTGGAGAATTTGCTCCGCTAATTTAGCCAAGGAGTCGTAAAGTCATGTGGAATCCGTTTAAGAAAAAAACCGCCGAAGAAACCGTTCCGGACGCTGCCGCCGCGCCGGAGGCGGTGCACCAACCCGAAGAAAAAAAACAAAAAGAAAGCATTGAACAACGCATTGAGCGGGAAATAGAATCTTTGCCGGCCATGATTAAAAACAAGCTCAAAGACCCGCAAATCAAACAGCGTTTCATAGACATTGCCAAACGAATGGAAAAAGACGGCGTGGACTTCAAAAGCATACGCCAAATGAAAAAATGGATGAAAGCCCATGAAGCGGAATTAAAAGCCGAACAGGCCGGCGATCTGCCAAAAGTGGAAACCGTCGTGCACGAAGGGCCAAAAATCGGCCGCAATGATCCTTGCCCCTGCGGCAGCGGCAAAAAATATAAAAAGTGCTGTGGAAAAGATAAATAATACAATCGCCCCCCGTTTGTTGAACGGGGGTTTTTTAATGGATATGGTGAACTAAAAAGTAATCTTCACGTTTCATGGAGTTTCCGCCTTCTTTTTCCGCCGCTTCACTGCTTGGCCTCTTCAACGTTTTCCACGCCGGTTTATGCCTCCAACAAAACCCCGCCGGCTTATTGCCGGCGGGGTTCTCGTTCACGGATACGGAACACGTTCTCTATGACAAAGATTTTCCCTGTCTAGATAATCGCTCCGTAAATTAGTTGGGACAGCAGGTCATACTGCGCTTAAAATACTCCGTCTTCTCACATTTCCCGTCGCCTATCCATGTATAACCGTCAGGGCATTTATAGCATTGACCATTATATCTGTGCGGATACGTCGTGGTACAACGCAGAGACACACACTCCTTATGTTCTTCATCCCACTCCTTATCCGTCGGACATTCACATTGGCCGGTGGCCGTATTGTATGTAGAGCCTCTGGGGCAGCATACGCCGTTGGAAGGACGCTGGCCGGACGGACAGCACAGTCCGGAATTATCCCACGCCCAGCTGCCGGAATCGCAGCATACGCCGTTGGAGCCTACTTTGCCTTCGGGGCAGCATACTCCGTTGGAATTGCGTTCTCCCGCATTGCAGCAAAGGCCGTCATCTACATGTTGTCCTTCTCCGTTGCAGCATTGTCCGTTTATATACAGGCTCCTTTTACAGCATTCCCGGCATCCTACCAAAGGTATTGAACGTGAACAGACCTCATCTGTGGTACATTCCACATACGTTATGCCTTCCGTCTGAGTGCCCGTAATTCCACCGCCGGTGCCACCATCACTGACTCCGCCACCGCCGGTGCCACGGGGACAGCAGTGAGCATTACAGACACTTTGGGAGTCAGAAGAAAATCCGTCAGGACACTCCCACAGTGTAGTATTACCCTCATGAGCCATGGAACAATAATGACAGGCATGTTCTGGTTGCGCCGCCGCCACCCATGTATCCGGATTGGCAAAGGACGCAAACGGATCATTCCATGCCAAAAACGCATTCTGTTTGTCTACGCTAACGCTTCCCCCCGGTCCCCATGGCCGATCCCCCGGAACTAAGATATCGTCACCCAGACGCTCCGCATCTACTACATCTTTCTTCGCATATGCATCCGTGCATACCAATTTTTCGGTCAAATTCGTCGGGCAGCTGAACATGTTTTCTCCGTCTCCGCCCGTACAGGTATCCACATAAGCAAACAGGCTGGAGGGGGAGGAAATTCCCACGTCCGCTTTGCATATATCCACACATTCCTTGCCGTTCCATTCCTGCTCGCCGCTGCAGCAGTTTGTCGTATTGGGTTCGGCCTCACACATCGTCATACAGCGTCCGTTTTTATATACCGCCGTATTCGTCGGACAACAATGCGACGCTCCACCGTTATATCCAGATACTACCCGTTCCCCTGTAGGACAAAAACATTTGGAACTGCTGGCTTTGTCCGGATTCGGATCATATTCCTTCCCCTGCGCAATCTCTTCCGCCGTGCAGCAGCTGCTCGTGTTCTGATACGCATCACACGGACTCATACATACCCCGTTAATATACACTTCTCCCGCCTGACAGCATGTCTCCGCTGACGGCGCACATTCACACCCGTTCTGCTGCGCATACTTCTCACATTCACAGCTGTTGGGCCGTA
>CALUXG010000010.1 GCA_944324685.1 uncultured Elusimicrobiales bacterium | reverse complement strand
TAATGCCTCCATACTCCACCTCTTCCTCCGCATCACCTTCGTACAAAAAATCCAACCGACTCAATACCCCTACGTACCGAGTCTCACTCCCTTGGTCCACTCCTATCACCGCACCCCCATGCGCCTGCACGCGCCGCGCACGCTCCGCCTCCGCCGCTTTTACCTCTAAAATCTTGCGTACCCCCAACGATACCCCATCGCTACCGCGCCCAGCCTGCACCGCTTCGCGTATGGCCTCCTCTATCCCCTGTACCGTTAATCTCCCTTCCCCCTCCACTGCAGCATACGGCACCCGCACCCGTTGACGCGCCAACCCCTCCATCCCTTGCGCATAAGACGGCGCTACCGTCGTGAAAAGTAGAGAAAAACTAATTAACAAAGAAATAAATTTGGTCATAACCACCTCAATACAATACAACAATTTCTTTCCTTTAGTATAACACCTGCTCTTAAAAAACACATGGGAAAAAGGTCTTGTAAAAATGGGTAATTTGGACCCAGAAAAAATATAGGACCTTTCAAAAAATTTCAATTTCTTCTTCTGGATGTCCTTATTTAAGTTTAAGCTTAAAATATATTTTGTAAAGGGGGGATATTTTTCATTGTCAAAATCAAAGAAGTATAATATATAAAAGCTTGCACCGTACGAAATCTTTTTTATTATGAATATTGGAAAGTTTAAGCTGTCCAGAAAGTGGACCATCTTTTCGGTAACAGCCAACGGTACTTTTATGTCCACTCTGTCGGCGGGTATCGTCAATATTGCGCTGCCTACCATGTCTATGCAGTTTCAGGTGGATTTGGATCACATACAATTGGTGGTCAGCATGTATTTGTTGGTGCTGACCTGTTTGCTGCCCGTATTCGGCAAATTGTCTGATTTATACAGCCGTAAATGGATGTATTTGGGCGGTTTTATCGTTTTTGGGGTGGGGGCTCTGATGGGGGCGATGGCGCAGTCTCTGCCCATGATGCTGTTTGCGCGGGCCGTACAGGGAATAGGTTCTTCCGCCATGATGGCCACTTCTCAGGCACTTATTGCACAAATATTTCACGGCAAATCCCGAGGAAAAGCCTTCGGTGCCATCGGCGCGGTGGTGGCCTGCGGCGGTTTGGCAGGTCCGGCCATAGGCGGAGCTTTAATTCAGCTGTGGGGCTGGCCTTCCGTATTTTGGGTGTCGGTTCCCATCTGCATCATTGGCGTATGGCGGGGAATTTACATTATCCCGCGTTTTAAGGCCGTTAAAAAAGTAAAAATGGATTGGTATGGCGCGGCCTGCTACAGTTTGACGAGCTTCGCCTTTCTGTATGCGTTAAATACAGGTTCCGCCAGCGGATGGGGGTCGGCGCCTATTCTGACCAGTTTTGCGCTTTCGGCGGTATTTTTTGTATTTTTTCTTCACAGGGAAAAACACGCAAAAGTGCCGTTTATCGGTTTGGATATTTTCAAAATTCCGGCTATTTCGTATGGGATTATCGTGGCGGTGCTGGGGTTTATGGCCCTGTTTACCAACTCGGTGCTGCTGCCGTTTTATTTGACGGACATTATGCATATGGATCCCGTACAAATCGGCGCGCTGATGCTTCCTTTTCCCATTACATTGGCGGCGGCTTCGGGCATATCAGGCACATTGTGTGCCAAATGGCCTGCGCGGGTGATTACCACGGCAGGATTTGTATTTTTGCTGATTTCTACGCTGATGTTTGCGTTTATCGGCACACAGCCCAGCATTTCCTATATCGTACTGGCACAGCTGGTTATGGGGGCGGGGTCGGGAACGTTTCAGGTTCCCAATAATAATACCGTCGTCAGCGCTGCTCCCAAAGAAAAATTAGGCGTGGTGGCCAGCGTAAACGCTTTGGCGCGCAATGCGGGTATGATTATGGGGATAGCTCTGTCAGTGGCTATTTTTACTTTGGTACGCAAATACGCGATTGTCCAAGGAATGGAAACGCAAGAAGCCTTTATTCGCGGATATATGGCGGCTATGGCTTTTGGCGCGGTTTGCTCCGTGGCGGGGGGGATACTTTCCGCCAAAAGAGATTAAGCGCTTTGTTCCTACACTAAAAAACCCCGCTTTTCGGCGGGGTTTTTTAGTGCTTACTTTGCCATACTAAAAGTTTTCCGGATGAACCATGAAGTAGGCTTTCGGATGGGCGCACACGGGGCATATTTCGGGAGCGGCTTCACCGATGTGGATATGTCCGCAGTTGGAGCATTCCCACATAACGATACCGGCTTTTTTGAATACTTCCTGCGTTTCTACATTGTGCAACAGTTTGCGGTAGCGCTCTTCGTGCATTTTTTCAATTTTGCCCACGGCTTCAAACAAATAAGCCAATTTGTCAAAACCTTCTTCTTTGGCGGTTTTGGCAAAGCCGGCATACATGTCGGTCCATTCATAATTTTCGCCTTGGGCCGCGTCCAGCAAATTGGCGGCCGTAGCCGGAATGTCTCCGTCGTGCAAATATTTGAACCAGAGTTTGGCGTGTTCTTTTTCGTTGTTGGCGGTTTCTTCAAAAATTTTGGAAATCTGCACAAAACCTTCTTTCTTGGCTTTGGAGGCGTAATACGTATATTTATTGCGGGCTTGGGATTCGCCGGCAAAGGCGGTCCACAAGTTTTTTTCAGTTTGAGATCCTTTCAATTCCATATTTTCTCCTCTAAGTTAGGTTTCGTCCAGCGACCGCGGGGAGCGGAGCGTAAACGCAAACCCTGTCTACTGCATTTTGCCGGCCGCCTTACGGCAGCGGTTGCAAATCCCTCTGAACTGGAGATTTACGTTTTTCACTTCACCAAATTCTTCAATATTATCCGGTATAGACGGCGTATTACCTCCGGCGGGGATATCATATACTTCTGCGCAGTTCATGCACACAAAATGATAGTGCGGAGTCAAATCGGCGTCAAAACGGGCTTTGCTGCAGTTGCCAACCCGAAATACGACGCCGGCTTCTTCCAAAGAGGCCAGCGTGCGGTATACCGTATCCAATGAAATATTGGGCATTTTTTTGCGTACTTCGGCACATACAGTTTCTACGCTCGGGTGCGCTTTGGAGCGGGCAACGGTGCGGAAAATTTCCAGCCGCTGTTCCGTTACGCGCAAACCACGCGTACGGCAAAGCTGCTTAAAAGCTTCCGTTTTTATTTTTAATTCCGCAGCAGAAGTATTTGAAATTTCTTGCATAAAAATCTTTTTAAGAAAAATTCTTATTCCAAGTATAGCATTTATTATTCTCTTGGGCAAGAAATTATTTTTGCTATACTGTAAACAATAAATGGCATATACAATGGAAAAACAAATTTGGCACAGTATTCTTATAGGCGGCGGAGCTTCCGGTCTGTTTTGCGCCGGCTCGTATGCGGCGCCCAAACTGCTTTTGGAACACAATAAACAAGCGGGACGGAAATTGAATATAACCGGCGGAGGAAAATGTAATTTTACCAATTTATACGTGAAAGACAAAGCCTATGTGTGCGGAGAAAAGCATTTTTGCCACGCCGCGCTGGCGGCTTTTGGTCCGCAAGATTTCGTCCGTTTGCTGGAGAAAGCACATATTTCCTACAGCGAAAAAACACAGGGACAGCTTTTTGCGCGCAACGCCGCCGAGATTACGGGTTTTTTGATACGCCGAGCCAAAGAAAACCATACGGAAATTTTATGCGGCTGTGAAGTGCTGCGCATCACCAAAGAACATGGTTTGTTTTGCGTGCAAACTTCCCGTGGAAATTATTGCGGAAAAAATGTAGTCATCGCATCAGGCGGGCTTTCTTATCCGCAATTGGGAGCGAGCGCTTTTGCTTGGCGTGCGGCCAAGGAACTGGGCTTGGAGACTGCCGCGCCGCGTCCGGCTTTGGTGTCTTTGGCCTTGCCTTCTCCGTATAACCGCATATGCCGCAATTTGGCGGGTAACAGCCTGTTGGCCGAAATACGTTGCGCAAAGCAAAAAGAAAGGGATATGTTGTTATTTACACATGACGGTATCAGCGGGCCGGCGGTGCTGCAGATATCCCTGTATTGGCAGGAGGGGGAGAAAATTTTGGTGAATTTTTTGCCGGATGTGCAGGTGCAGGGCTATTTGCAGTGTCATAAAAACCGTCCGGAATTGTTTTCCAAAATACTGTCTCCTTTCCTGCCCGCAAGAATTCTAAGGGAGTGGCTTGGAGAATGGGACGTGCGCGCCGCTGACGCCAAAAAAGACGCGTTGCTTGCCGCGGCGCGGCGTCTTAATGCCTTTGCGTGCATTCCCGTCGGTACTGGAGGATTTCGCCGCGCGGAAATAACGGCGGGAGGATTAAACGTTAAACAGTTTGACGCGCGCAGTATGGAATGCAAACAGCAGAAAGGGCTGTTTGTTATCGGTGAAGCGTTGGACGTAGGGGGACGTTTGGGCGGATTTAATTTGCATTGGGCGTGGGCCAGCGCCAAGGCAGCGGCGGCCGCGTTGGCCGCACGTTCATAAAAAATTCCGTTTGCTTTTCAGGATTTTGATATAATAAAAATGGAGAGGAAAATATTTATGGAACTCAGAAACGGACCCGTTTCCATTTTTCAACTGTTTTTTTCATCCCTGAAGACCGCCAATCAAGCTTTTGGTTCGGCCTTGGCGCTGCTGCTGATGATGATTGGACTGTTCATATTGCTTTTTGGCATTTGTTTGGGTATTTCATATCTTAACCGTCCATTGGGTATGGCGGTGGTGCAGCTGCCGGTACCGTTGGTTATTACTTTTTTACAGCTTGTTTTTAATACGGCCTGCGTCCTGTTGGTCGCTTCGCGTTTTGAACAGACGGGGATTACGGCTTATGACAGCTTTCGCAGCTCCATCGTTCCTACCGTCTATTTTGTCATCACTTCTTTAATCTTGGGGGCTTTTTCCGCCGCCGTCATGTTTCTGTTGTCTTTTCTCCATTCCGCAGCCGCTGTGGCCGCCGGCACCATTCTTTTATGGTTGTTGTTTCTTCCTTTCTGCTTTACGCTGCAGGCGCTTATTTTGCGCAATGAAGGGCCCATATCAGCCATGAAGTACAGTTGGGATTTAGCCACAAGAAACTATATGCGCATTTTGCTGACTTTTGTGGCCATACTGTTATTTTTTATTCTGCTGGTTTTGGCGGCATTCTGTATATTGAAAGCGTTTTTGCCGCCGGCTTATGCGCCTTTGTTTTCCGCTCACGGTACGTCTATGATGCCCGTATTGCTGCCTTTGTTCTTTGTGCAGCTTTCTAAAGTCCAGCTGATACTGCTGGGCATCGTTTCCGCCGCATTGGGAATATACGTCATGTTGTTTTTTCACGCGGTGTTAACGGGTCTGTTCTTGACCTTGGATTATGATCAGCGGGCTACAGACAACCGTCAGAGCAGTGTTTTGGACGATACTCTTTCTGTTCCGCAAAGACCGTCGGCGGACGTTATGACGCAAATTGAGGTCAAACAAGCGTCCGTACGGACGGGCGCTGAAGAAGTGCCGGATACGGCCCGACATTTGGAACAAGTCTACCGCGCCAAAGAACATCTGGCGCAAGTGCTGGAAGAAGAAGAGGACCGCATGCCCACCATTTTGTTTGATGAAGATATGGCCAAACAATTGGCTGAAAATGAAGAACAAATGCGGCAAAATCAAGAAGCCGCCGCTCAATCCAAAGAAAATAATGAGCCGAAAACGATAAAAATATCCGATAAAACTTTATGAATACGAACGACGAAGAATTGACTGTTGGAGAAATTATTTCCCGCTCCTGGCAGGAAATTAAGGGGCGTTTTGCCCCGTTTATGGTGCTGGCCTGCATTACGCCGGCATTTGGGTGGTTGGCGGCGGTTTTGGCTTTTGGCTTAAATCCGCTGACGCAAAATGCTTCGCAGCAGCAACATCCGTTTTTGGGATTATTCGTTACCGTTTTGACGGCGTTGCTGGGTTGTTGGACGATGGCGGCGTTTATTTTGTTTGTTTGTAAACGCGCTGACACGCCTGTTGACGCCTTACTAACCGCATGGGGACGGCCCTTTTTACGTTTGCTTGGAGGGGGGCTGTTGTATTCTTTTGCCGCGATGCTTTTGTTTGTATGCTGCATGTTTTTGTTTATGTTCGGCGGGGCTTGGTATACTGCAGATAACACGTTCATTTCTTCCGTTGTGTTCATTTTGCTCAGTTTATTGGTGATGGTGTTGCTGGTCGGCGTTTTTGTATATTTTTGCCTCTTGCCTTATTTTCTGATTTTGACGGATATATCCGTGTTTGCCTGTTTCAGGCTGGCTTTTGGTTTGGTCTGGGGAAAATTTTGGCAGACATTTGGTCTGATTTTACTTTTAATGTTAATATCTCTCGCAATCAATATGCTTGGAGGAATAGTGCTGGGAATTTTGACGTTTATTTTATCCCTTGCGCTTCCTTCTTTGGCCGGTTTGTTCAGTTTATTATGGATTCCCGTAACCGGTCTTACCACGCTGGCGCTGCAAGTGCCTTTGCTGGCTCTGTATTTGGACCGCAGCCATCAAAACCAAGCACCGCAGGAACAGACGGAATAATGATTTGAAAAGGAGCGCCGTTGCGGCCGCTCCTTTTTTGTTGGGACGACACACGCTAAGGAGAAAAAATGAATACGCTAATGATTATATTGAACATACTGGGAGGGCTGGCTGTATTCCTCTTCGGCATGAAAATTATGAGCGACGGACTGCAAAAGATGGCCGGCGTGAAAATGCGCCAAATGCTTTCCATCGCCACGACCAACCGCTTTGCGGCCACATTTTCGGGCTTGTTGGTAACGTCTATTATTCAATCCTCCAGCGCCACGACGGTGATGGTGGTGGGCTTTGCCAGCGCGGGATTGCTAAATTTGTATCAATCGCTGGGGGTAATTTTCGGCGCCAATATCGGTACGACCATGACGGCGTGGATCGTCAGCGTATTCGGTTTCAAAATTCAAATTTCCCTCTTTGCCCTTCCCGTTATCGCCATAGGGTTCTTTTTTCAGTTTCTTCCGGCCAAATGGGTGGCCGTGCGACGTGCGGCGGAAGGATTGCTGGGGTTCGGACTTTTGTTTTTAGGGCTGGATATTATGAAAAATGCCATTCCGGCGGACTTTGCCCAAAGCCCGTTCGTGGTGGACTGGCTGTCCAAATTTACGCCCGACACAGCACTCACGTTGATTTTGCTGATTGCCACCGGTACGATATTAACCATGATTTTGCAGTCGTCCAGTGCGGTCATGGCCATGACGCTGACCTGTGCGGCGGCCGGCATTATTAATTTTGAAACTTCCTGCGCGCTGGTGTTGGGGGAAAATATCGGTACGACCATTACAGCCAATTTGGCCGCCATAGGAGCCAGCAAAACTGCCAAACGCGCCGCTGTGGGGCACTTTTTGTTTAATTTTCTGGGCGTTATTTGGGTCAGCTTGATTTTTAAGCATTTTATTTCGCTGGTGGACTGGATTGTTCCCGGCTCGCCTTACGGGACGGACAGCGCTGTATTAACGGCGACGCTGCCGTATCATATTTCGGCGTTTCATACGACTTTTAACGTGATTAATACTTTAATCATGCTTCCGCTTTTGAAACAATTAGCCGCGCTGACCTTGCTGATCATTCCGAAAACCAAACGCGAAGACAAACACCACGATACGGAGCTGGTCTATCTGAACGCTCCTTTTAATCAAACGCCGGAGCTGGCGGTTTTGGCCGCGCGCAATGAAGTGGCGCGCATGCTGGGCTTTGTGTCTAAGTTGACCGATAAGCTGTTATACGCCATGAAAACGGACGATGATAAACTGTTTGAACGTTTAATTTCGGACGCCCGCGAAGCGGAAAAAACCACCGATATTCTGGAACATAAAATTAATACGTATTTGACGCAGATGACGCATGGAAATCTGTCCAGTCATGCCATCGCGCAAACAGTGGCCCTGTTTGATCTGACAAACAGCATAGAAAGTATGGGCGACTGCGGGGAAAAAATAGCCAAGATTTTGGAAAAATTCCGCAAAACCAATCCGCCTGCTTTTAACAAACAGGATTTACGCGATATGGAAAGTATGGCCAAGCAAGCCAAACGCATTGTGAAAAATACCCGTTTGGCCGTATTGCAGTTTCCCAATCCGCAGGCGGCGGAAACAGCCTCTTTATTCAAAACGGCGGTTAAAAATGAAGACGATATGAACGCCATGCGCAAAACTTTGCGTAATGCGCGCAATACGCGTATTTCCCAAGGACAAAATGCCACGCCGGAATCCATTACCGCTTACGGAGACGTGCTGAACAGTTTTGAACGCATGGGCGACTACGCCATGCGCATTACCGAAACCGTTCTTCGCATGAAAGCTCCGGATAAGGAAGATTTGCAGGCCTTGTCCGGCTTGCCGTCAGGTCCGAAAGAACAGCCGTTGGCTTAGATATAATATGCGCGACATAAGAACGTTTTTCTCTTTTTCTTGGGCTGTATTGCGGGGAAAGTATCCTTTCCCGTGGAAGACGTTCTTTCTGGCGCTTTTGTGTGTGGTGTATATGATAAGTCCCGTGGATTTTTTGCCGGATGTTATGCCGCTTTTGGGCATTACCGACGATGCCACGTTTATGCTGCTGGTGTTGGCTATGTTGCGGCAGGATCTCCGCAAATACAGGGATTTTTTAAATACGCCGCCGGACCAAGTGATTGATGCGGGAGATTTTAAGCAACGCAAAAAATAATCTGACCGGACCGCAAGGTCCGGTTTTTTATATCCTAAGCAAGCGTCAAAGTGTTATAATTTATATATGAAAAAATTACTGAAAATCCTAGCCATTTTGGCGGTTTTGGCCGTCATACTGCTGATCGCAGCGTTTATTGCGCTGAGGATCATGTTCCCTCCGGAAAAAATAAAAGCCATGGCGCAAAGTTATGCCAAACAGACGCTAAACCGTGAGGTAACATTTAACGACGTATCGTTTAACCTTGTCGGCATTACGCTGCACGATTTTGCCGTATCTGAACCTGCCGATTTTACCAACGGTACTTTTGTCAAAGCGGATAAAGCGGTGGCTAAAATCGCTTTGAAACCTCTTTTCAAAAAACGCATAGAAATCAGCACGGTCGGTTTGGAAGGCTTGGAGATCAACGTAAGCAAAAATGAAGAAGGCGTGTTTAATTTTGCAGATTTAATCCCCGCTTCTTCTTCGCAAGCGCAGGTGCCGCAGGCGCAGCCAGAGCAATCTTCCCCGTCGGCTTTCTCTCTGATGGCCCAGCGCATATATGCCACAAACTGCAATTTCTATTATAAAGACGCACAAAGCGGCATGGATGCCTCTTTGACCAACGTCAATATGGAAATCACGAATTTCAATTTGGATAAACCTTTTGACTTCTCGCTGTCGTTTACCACGGATTATCAAGACGCGGCCGGTCTTTCCGTCAGCGTGCCTTTTGACATGAAACTGCAGGCGGATTTGGCCGGTATGGATATGAATAAAGCGCAGGCCGTGCTGGAAAAATTAACGCTGAATTACAAAAATATTCTTTTTTCTCTCAGCGGCAGCGCCAAAAATTTTAATGCGCCCGTCATTGACATGACCGGCAAAATATCCGGCGTATCCAATACGGCTTTGGCGGACATACTGCCCAATTTGCCCGCTTTTGTATTGCCGGACATCCGTTTCGCCGCTTCGGCTGAAGCGGATTTGGCCGCTTCTTCCGCCGTTATTAAACAGGCCAGTCTCTCTTTGTCCGACTCGGCGCTTTCCGTTGCCGGCCATGCGGCATGGGGGGAAGAAGCCCCGACTTATGCCATGCAGGCGAATATAAATATTAATTTACAGCAAGTGGCACAAATGGCGCAAATGCTGGCGGGTTATTCCATAGGAGGCAAGATTGCCGGAAGTTTGACGGCTACGGATAAAAATAACGGACAGGATGTCCGCGGTACCATATCTTTGGACAAATTGACCGTGCAGTATGACCCGCTTACCATGGCCGATTTGACGGGAGACATTGTCATTAAATCTTTGGCCGATATTTCTTGCCAAAATATGACGGGTCTTTTGAACGATGAAAAATTCACCTCTTCTTTTGCCTATAAAAACTTGGGCAGCGTATTGGATATTCTGTTCAATTTTGACTTGGCAAAATTTACATTGGCTTCCCTGCCTTCATTTGACTCCGGTTCGGCGCAAACGGAAAGTGCGCAGAGCAGTACGTCGTTGGCTTCGTCCGGTGCGGATATGTTGTTTAACGTAAAAGCCAATGTGTCTGTGGGTGAGATTACAGTGCCGTTTTTTACGACAAAAGGAATAAGCCTAAACGCTGATCTGCGCCAAGCCAGTCCCACCATGAAAAATGCGTCCGGTTCCGTTTCTTTTCATCTGAAAGAAGGGGCGGTAACGGATTTGGATCAATTTGTGCGCGGCAACCGTATTGTCAAAATCATTATGCTGCCTTTAACCCTGATTAAGAACGTGGGAGACAAATTAGGCGTGGATATCTTTCCCGTACAAGATCCGCAGGATAAAGGCAAAATCAAATTTGCGTCCGGTTCCGGCAATTACCGCTTTACCAATGGCTTAATGACCGTGCAGGAAACGCATTTTGATTCGGATTTGAGCAAAGTGAACGCTTCAGGAAGCATTAATTTTAAGACCGAAGCTTTGGATATGGGCGTATCTGCCACCTTGCTCCAGTCCTCAACGCCTATTGTATTCAAAATTGGCGGAACACTGACGGAGCCGTCCGGCAAATTGGACGTAGCCGGAACGGCTACCTCTTTAATAAAAGGTTTCTTAAGCGGGCAAATGTCTTCGGACGCTCAAAACGCCAAAGAGAGTGCGCAAGCCGTAGCCCAGCAAGCCAAACAGAAAGCCGAACAAACAAAAGCGGCCGCTGAACAAGCCGCCGCCAATGCCAAAAAAGCGGTGGAAGAGAAAACCGAAGAAGTAAAGGACAAAGTCAACGCCGCGGCAAACGCTTTGAAAGGCTTAGGCTCTTTATTTAAGAAATAGACGTTCTTTTTCCAAGAAAGCCTCCCCTGTATGTGGGAGGCTTTTTATTTGCAAGAACAACGGGAAGCTGAAGAAATACATTTGCGCTTCCTATGCCGTTTATACGGTTTTTACGCATATTTTCCAATATTGTCTTCAGCATGAATTGTTGAAGGCATAGCGCAGAGATGAAAGATTCCACATGGCAAATAAAAAGTCCCCGTTCCCCGCAGGGATATATTTTCAAATAAAAGCCCCCGCTTTATACAGGCGGGGGCATGGGGATGATAAATAGAGCCGGCCGTTTTACTTCACCATATCGGATATGAAGACACCGCTGTGATTGGTCAGTACATATGCGTCGGGATATTTTGTATCTGACGGATCATAAATTTTACTCCATCCCAGTCTCATAGCTTTGGTTGAAGCGGCGGAGGAAAACTTGGCCGTGTTGCTTACATTCAGTTTCATGAAATTGGCTTCGGATGTAATGATGATCGGATTGCTGGTAACTCTCAGGGTGGCGTTTCCGTCTCCTAAAGTCAGAAACAGAAATCTTGGATTGCTGCTAGTTGCCGTTAATGAACCTCCGACAAATTCATCAAGATCTGATCCGACACCCAACATAGAGATAACATTAACAAGTTTTAGCGGATAATATGTGCCGTTGTTTCCGGCGCCTCCTTTGCTGATTACTTTTCCGTCTAAAACATATAACTGTGAGGCTTTTATAACGCCTTTTACGAAGATGGAACCGCCGGATAAATTCTCATTATTGCAAAAATTCAAATGATAAATTTCCGTTGTTTCGCCGGGGTCTACCACGTCCACAGCGGAAAAGCTTCCCACCGGCTGGGAAAGCAAAGTTAAAAATTGCATTTCCGCCGCCGCGCCGCAAACGCCGCTGAATAAAAACGCACAGAATAAAACGAAAACTCTCATGAATGTCTCCTTTTAAGAGAAATCTTATTTTTCCACTATACATTAAGTATCGGTGCAAAGTCAACCGTTTGCCGCGTAAATATCCGCTTAGGAAATACAAAAATGGTGCGGGGAGCCTTTGCCCCGCACCATCAGAAATTTTGTAGGTTTGTTTACTGCAGTGCCGCCGCCATTTTGGCAAACAATTCTTTGATCTCTTTTATTTTTTCCACCGGCAGTCGTATGCCTTTCTTTGTCCACCCTTTATACGCTTCGTCTTCCTGCCATTGGCGGAAGTCCAATCCTTTCGTCCCCTTAAAGCTGCTGATCCGCACAATAATGGACAGCCCGGGTCTTTTGGCAAATTTCCCCAGTTCCGCGTCCGCCAATTGAGCCGGATCGTCCGGCAAGGCCGCCAAAAGCGGAGCAACCGCTTTGACGATTTCAGGTGTCATGGTAATGCCCGCTCGCGTGGCGCCAATATATTCGCCGGCTGTCAAATATTTGCGTATGGAAGCATAGCGGTAGCCTCTGTAAGCGTCTATGGAAAAACGAATTTCACTGCTTTCATCCACCGGCAGTGTACCTATAGAATTTAACACCGCAAAACTGCTTTCGGCCATAAATTCCTCCTTTGCGGCTGTATACTAAGAAAAAATATGCTATGATAAAAAAGCCCGCATACTATTGTAACGGTTTCTACGCGGCAAATGCAAGCAGTTTTTGTATAATACATATATCACTTTTTATTTAGGGGTGCGCTATGCTGGACGGTCAATCGCTGATAGGTAAAGAAATTTCCGGCTGTGAGATTTTGACAAAAGTGGCGGAAGGAGGAATGGGCGCCGTATTCAAAGCGCGTCATAAAGCGCTTAACCGCATCGTTTGCGTCAAAATTTTAAGCCCCGCTTTGGCCAATGACAAAAAAGCCGTTACACTCTTTTTGACGGAAGCGCGTGCTATTGCGGAGCTGGATCATCCTAATATTGTCAACGTATACAATGTAGGCAAAGAACAGGGTTACTATTTTATCGTCATGTCCTTTGTGGAAGGGCAAACGCTTTCCGCCATGCTGAAAAAAGAACGCGTGCTGCCTATCGGGCGCGTGCTGGATCTTTTTGACGGCGTACTGAAAGGACTTTCCGTCGCCCATGAAAAAGGCATTATACACCGCGATATTAAACCGTCCAATATTTTGATTACGCCGGAAGGCCGGCCGAAAATCGTGGATTTTGGTATAGCTAAAAAAGTGGACAAGGAAAAAGGTTCCACCAAAACCACCGAATTGGCGGGGACCGCGTATTTTATTGCTCCGGAACAAGCATTGGGCAAAGATATTGACACGCGTTCCGATTTGTATTCCGTCGGCGCGAGTATGTATTACGTGCTGACGGGGCATTTCCCCTACAATGGCAAGAATACCATTGAAATCATTCAAAAACACATCAATGAACCCGTACCCGATCCGTCCAAGCTCCGGACGGATTTGCCCGGCTGGCTGTCTTTGGCCATACAAAAATTGATGAGCAAAAATCCTGACGAACGTTTTCAGACCGCCAAAGAGGTTTATACCTACTTTAATAAAATGCGCGCCGAGGAACAGCTGCGCGTGCAGACGATGCACGGACGTGCCACCGTTAACTTGGGTATAGAAAGCTCACTCAAAATAGCCAAAGAGGAAAAACATTCCACGGATTCTATTCGGAAAATGCGCGGGGAGGACGTCTATCGCGCCATATCGTCTCGTTTTACAAAACCGGGGCCTAAGACCCCTACTCAAATACCGCAGCTGGATGAGTTAAGCGCCGATTCCGGCAATAAACCTCCCAAGTCGGCTCCTCCTTTGGCTCCGACGCAAGAGTTGGTGCCTCCAAAAGAAGTAAAACAAACAACCGTTCCCAGCGTTTCTTCGGCTTTAGCTGCCATTAATATGCGCCGCCAAGCTCAAAAACTGGTTCAGCTGATATTGCTGTTGCCACTGTTTTTGGCGTTTACGCTGGCCTGCGGGTATGTATTCTTTTCGTTAGGCAAAATATGCTCCACATATGTTTCGGATACGTCTAGTTTCTTGTATGCGCTGTTTTCGCCTGTGATTTCGGGTCAAATGGCTCAGGGGCAGCTGCTGTACAGTCTATTGGCCGTAGTGGCGCTGGTTGCCATTTTTGCCATCTCGTTTGTCCGTGTGTATTCTAAAAATAGTATTTTATTGATGGCATTTTCTTTCGTATCTTATTTGGCGGGGCTGTTTACGCCGGACGTTACTTTTGGCGCGGAGCAAATAAGCTCTTATTTATTCTCTTCGGAATATTATTTGTGTTATTTGGCCTTGGCCATAGCATGGGTGATGTCCATTTTATTCCGTTTTAACCGGACTTGGCCGGAGCGTATTTTGGGTACGTCTTTGATTTTGCTGTGCGGCGTTTTGGCTTACAAGGCTTCAGTGCTGAGCATTCCTCCGAATTTGGACGCTGCCTTTGTCAAAATTCTTCTTGCCTGTGCCGTATTATTTGCCATTATGGCTATTTACTACTTAATCTCCACGTCGGAACACAGCATGATTTTGCCAACGGTGTGTCTGCTGGCCAGTGTAGGATGCTTTTATTTTTATAACATATCCGGCATGGTCCATAATCTTTATACCACCACGATGACTCTGGCGGAGGTTATTCCTATGCCCGAGCCTACGTCTGAACAGAAAAAAGCCTTAGAAAACGAAATGTTTTTGACGGTTTCCGCGCGCAATATGATGTCCGGTTTTGCCGCTACAAAGGCCATCAATTATATGTCGCCCGAGGAAAAACAAAAAACGCTGAATGAATGGATTGACCGCTATGCGGGCGCATTGATACCTGAAGACGCGCGTCCGATACTGGTAGAACTGTTAAGCGTGTATTATATGAACGGCAAGGCCCGCCTGTCTTTTAGGGCTTGGGATTATGCGATAAGCTTTCCCATATATAACTTTAACCGTAACGCCCGCAATAACAACGCCTATCCTTTCCTGGTTATCGTATTGTTTCTTATGGCGGGTTTGAATTGTATGGGGGGAATTCTATTTAAAGAGGATTTATGAGTACCTTTGATATTGAATTTGCCGCCGTTACGGATATAGGGAAAATACGGGAAAAAAACGAGGATAATGTTTTAATTTCCTCCGATTTGGGGCTTGGTGTCGTGGCTGACGGCATGGGCGGACACAGCGCCGGAGAAATTGCCAGCAGCATAGCAGTTTCCGTATTGGCTGAAACCATACGCAAAATCAATTCCGGTTCCATGCAAATACCGGAAACTTTTTTGCCCAAACTGGCCCCGACGGAACGTAAGCTGCTGATGGCGGCAAATTTAGCCAACGCGGCCATTTATTCAACGGCGCAATCTTCCGATGTATATAAAATGATGGGTACGACGCTGACAGGCGTATTGTTTGATAAGGATTGCGCCATTGCCGTACATGTGGGCGATTCGCGTATTTATTTATACCGTGAAGGTAAAATTATACAAATTACTACGGATCATTCTTTGGCCATGGAACATGTGCGCAGGGGGCTTTTGTCTAAAGCCGACGCCGACAAAAGCAAAATCCAAAATGTGCTGACACGCGCCATGGGCATTAAGAAAAATATAGAATTTGACCTCTTAAAATTCCCCATAAAAGCCGGAGACGTATTGGTGCTGTGTTCAGACGGCTTGTATAAAGGACTTACCGAGCAGGCCATCGCCGATATTTTAAGCAAAGAAAAAGATTTGCCTATCGTCAAACTTTGCAAACATTTGGTGCGTGTTTCCAATGAACGCGACGGACAAGATAATATTTCTGCCGTAGTCATTAAAATTATGCAGCCCCAAAAAGTAAGCTTTGGCCAGCGCGTGCGAAACCTTTTTTCGCGTTCTTCTTAAAAACGGGAGAAATCCCGTTTTTATTTTATAAATACTGCCGCCTAAAAGAGGGGGAAAAACGGGTGCTTCTCTCTCAGAAAAATATTTCTCCGCTCGTCCTTTCCATACATTCTTTTTTAGCAATCAAAGTAGACTATTGACAATTATCTTTTTTTATGCTAAATTAGCATTAAGGCCGCAGGAGTGCTAATTTATTATTCCGGCGGAAAAAATCTAAATCTTATATAAGGAGTGGCTGATTATGAGCGATGTTAAGATTAAGCCCTTGGGCGACAGATTAATTGTTAAACCCATTGAGCGAGAAACTATGAAAGGCGGCATTATTATTCCCGATACCGCCAAAGAAAAACCCATGGAGGGGGAAGTGTTGGCCGCCGGCCCGGGTAAACTCGACGACAAGGGGAATCGTATGCCGATGGACGTCAAAAAAGGAGACAAAGTCCTTTATGGCAAATATTCCGGTACGGAAATCAAACTGGATGATGAAACGTATTTGATCATTCACCAAGATGAAATTCTGGGTATTTTAGGGTAAATATTTAAGGAGATGAATTTTTATGGCAAAACAAATTGTTTTCGGTGATGAATCACGCGCCAAAATGAAAGCCGGCATTGAAAAAGTGGCCAATGCCGTCAAAGTTACTTTGGGCCCTAAGGGCCGCAGCGTCGTGCTGGAGAAAAAATTTGGTTCTCCGCTGATTATTGACGACGGTGTTACCATCGCCAAAGATATTGAATTGGAAGATAAATTTGAAAATATGGGTGCGCAGCTTATCCGAGAAGTGGCCGCCAAAACCAATGACGTCGCGGGGGACGGTACGACGACGGCTACCGTCTTGGCCGATGCGCTCTTGCGCGAAGGAATTAAAAATATTACTGCCGGCGCCAATCCAACTTTGGTAAAAAAAGGCATTGAGCAGGCCGTGGAAACGGTAAAAGGCGAGCTGGCCAAAATGCAAAAACCCGTCAAAACCAAAGAAGAAAAAGCCCAAATTGCGACCATTTCTTCCAATGACCGCGTCATCGGGGAACTGATTGCCGAGGCGATGGAAAAGGTGGGGCATGAAGGAGTCATTACGGTAGAAGAAGGAAAAAGCGCCGAAACCAAACTGGACGTGGTGGAAGGAATGCAGTTTGACCGCGGCTATATTTCGCCGTATTTTGTAACGGATCCGGACAGAATGGAATGCGTATTGGAAAACGCCTACCTCATTATTACCGACAAAAAGATTTCTTCCATGAATGATCTGCTGCCGATTTTGGAAAAAATCGTACAGAGCGGCCGCCCGTTTGTCATTATTGCCGAAGACGTTGACGGTGAAGCGTTGGCTACTTTGGTGGTCAATAAATTGCGCGGTACGCTTAAAGGCTGTGCGGTCAAGGCTCCGGGCTTTGGCGATAGACGCAAAGAAATGCTGCAAGACATCGCGACCCTGACGGGCGGCGAAGTCATCAGCGAAGAGCGCGGCATGAAACTGGACAAAGCCGAAATTGCCATGCTCGGCCAGGCCGACCGCATCGTAGTGGATAAAGAAAACACCACCATCGTCAGCGGAAAAGGAGATAAAACGGCCATATCCCAGCGTGCCGAGCAAATTCGCAAACAAATTGAAAATTCCACCAGCGATTACGATAAAGAAAAATTACAGGAACGTTTGGCCAAACTTTCCGGCGGCGTAGCCGTCATCAGCGTCGGTGCGGCGACCGAAACGGAAATGAAGGCCAAAAAAGCCAAAGTGGAAGACGCCAAAAACGCCACCAAAGCCGGCGTGGAAGAAGGTCTTGTGGCCGGCGGCGGTGTGGCTTTGGCCCGCTGCCAGAAAGCGTTGGACGGCATTAAAGCCGACAATGAAGACGTGAAGACCGGTATTGCCATCGTACGCAAAGCCTTGACGGCTCCGCTGCGCCAAATTGCCGTTAACGCGGGTTTGGACGGTGCCGTGGTGGTGGACAAAGTCTTGTCCATGAAAGGCCAGTCTGATGGCTTTGACGCTGAAACAGGCCAATACGGTGATTTGATTAAGGCCGGCGTGGTGGATCCCGCTAAAGTGGTTCGCACCGCCTTGGAAAATGCCGCTTCTATTGCTGCCACGGTGCTGTTGACCGAAGCACTGGTTGCAGATGCTCCGGAAAAGGAGCAGGCCCACAATCCCGCGATGGGCGGAATGGGGGGAATGGGCGGCATGATGTAATTTAGCCGTTACGCTCATAGCCGGCCCCCTTTTTGGGGGCCGGTTTTTTTACATTAAATATTCCCCCTAACATAATACCCCATAGAAAATCCTTAAAAGGGGGGCATATTTGTTGCCGTCTTATACTTTCCTTCTGAACAACGCCCAATGATTATGTGGCGGAAATCGTAAAATTTGTTTTCTCTGGAGGATATCTTTATATCTTTTCCCCTCCCTTTTTTTTGGTTAATTGACGGTATAAAAATAATAACGGCAGAAACGGCAGAAACGGCAGAAACGGCAGAGTATTTATAACATACTTTTGGTTTTATTTTTATTGCTGCATGCAGAACTGCAAAAGGTCTATATATCTAAAACTTGTTGGTATAACGGCGTTATCAGCGCTTTCTGAGGCAGAATAAAGAGAGAGGAGGGTCTGTATTTATTAATCTCCAAATCGGCCGTTATCTCGCTCTCTGAGGCAATGTAAAGGAGCCGTCAGAAAGCTTGAGTGATACAGCCGTAGTTATTTTGTAACAATAAGCAGAATTTGGACGGAGAAGGGATGAAAAAGGTGTACAAAAAATAATTTATGCAAATTTATCATTAATTTTGATTGCTTAAAATGCCCTATAACGAAAATCCCCATATCCTATATACCCCATTTTTGTTTTAAGGCATTTTCAAAACAATGTCTGTTTTTGTTTTTATCAAAATTAGCCTAATTTTTGTTTTATTAAAAATAGTTGTAGTTTTATAAACAAGGTCATATGAAAATATAAAGTAAATTTTAAGATTTTTATTACTTGGATTTTAGAAATACCTAGATGTATTTTTTTGTAAAAAAAGATATTTCATTTGCTACTTATAAAAATATAATATTACTTGATATTTTATATAGAAAAATATTTGAAATTTAATAAAAAATAAAAATTTTATTATAATGATTATTAACTCATATTTTTTCTTGTTTTCTTCGTTTTACTTTACATAATATTTATTATCGTTAGTTGTTGTAGCCAGACAAATAGTCCCCCTTTTGGCCTTTTTGTTGACTTTTCTGTTTTTATTACAGATTATTTTATAAGAATATTTGTAAAAATTAATACTATTCCTAGCTTGCCTAGTATTTTCAAAATTAAAATATCTAATTCTAATTATCATATTTTTGGATTTTCAAAAAAATGAAAACAACATAATAAAATGAAGTATATTTTTGTAATTGTCTAGGAAATTATATATAGGAAGTTGATAATTGAAAATCTAAGCCCCTTTCAATGGAGGCTTTTTACAGGAGATGTTTAGAGCTTTGAGAAATTGCCAAAAGATGGATGGGTACCCCATTCACTATGGCACTCATTTTAGCCTATGGCAGAAGGTAAATTCTGCAGGGGACTGCGCAATTCCTCTTATGATGGCACTCATTTAGCCCATGGCGGAAGAAGGTTGTCCGAGGTTTTTTTGTCCTCTTGGCCGCTTATTATGACATTCGTTTTGGAGTATGGCGGAAATGGGGGATGTGAGAATAATTTAATATGTGCCGTTTAGCGATCCACGCTCGGAGGCTATTTTTTCCGCCAGCACATAAGCTTTGGCAAAACCTTCGTCCGACAGCATATAGAAGCGCGAACGTTTGCTTCCGTAGGCTTTTACGCGGCCTTGCAACATTTCGGAAGCCAAAATGCGGTCTAAACGTTCCCCCCCGTATCCGGATTTACTTAAAGACTTGGCCAAATGTAAAGCGCTGTATCCCTTTGTCATGTTTAACAGCGTTTTAGCGGCTGCCATAAGCAGCAAAGCTGCCGTTTCCGGTGTAAGCAGACGGTGTTTTCGGCGCAGAATGACGTAAGGAACGGCCGTTTTTACGATTTCTTCCCAAAGCCGTGTTTCGGAAGCGGAGGGCGTTGGAAAAGGCGGCCGTGTTTCCGTATGGACGGCGTGAGCTTGAGAAAATGCGGACTGAGGCTGAGAAATAGAAAAAGAGTTTCCGTTTTCGGCATGCCGAAAAGGAGGTACGGCGGGCTGCGGTACAGCGGGCTTGGCGGCGGAAGAGTATTTGTTGATTAAAAGTAAAAATTCCGTTCGCTGTTTTTCAATGAAATCGGGATTTCCTTCAGCTTCAAATTCTTCTCCGGTGCGAAATTTGAAGCGTATTTTTGCTTTCTTTTCCATAGGATCTTCCATTAGTTTCCCTCCCCGTGTACAGAGCTTATTCACACTGATTTGCACAGGCGCATGACATATAGTAAAAAATTTTTTGACATAAGTCAATATATGTCAATTATATGTGTTTATATGTCAAAAGTTGTTCAAAAGTGTCTTCTTAGACGAGAAATAAGGTTTTTTAATGTTAATTTTGAGTCTGATAATAAAAAAATAATTTAATCTAAATTCAAAAATAAGCCTTATAAGAGGCTTTGTGAGAAAAAATTGCCTCTTTTATAATATTTCGGACCATAAAATTGCGAACAATAAAATTAAACAGGAAAAATGCTTAAAACTTTTTTTGTTAAAATTTACGCTGCTTTTGAAAAAACAAAAGCAAAAAGATGTGCAAAAATGAGTTGGAGCTGAAAAATAAAACACACAAATAATAGCAAAATGATGCGTGAATTTGCGGTCTGTTTTTGATTTGTGATAAATAGTAAAATAAAACCATGAAATCTTTTTCTGCCACGCTTTTATCTTGGTACAGCTTGCATAAACGCCATTTGCCTTGGCGGGATACCCAAGACCCCTATAAAATATGGATTTCTGAAATCATCCTGCAGCAAACCCGCGTCGCCCAAGGATATAATTATTTTTTGCGTTTTATCAGGCGTTTTCCGGATGTGCGGTCTTTAGCCGCGGCCTCACAGGACGAGGTGCTCAAATACTGGGAAGGTCTTGGCTATTACACCCGTGCGCGCAATCTACATGAAGCGGCGCAGAGCATGAACGGGGTTTTCCCCTCCACTTATGAAGGGGTGCGCGCACTCAAAGGCGTGGGAGACTATACGGCGGCGGCCATATGTTCTTTTGCCTACAAAATGCCCTATGCCGCAGTGGACGGCAATGTGCAGCGCGTGTTGGCGCGGATTTTTGGCATAGAAACGCCGGCGGACGGCACGGCAGGCAAAAAACAGTTGGCGGAGCTGGCGCAAAAACTTTTGGACAGAAACCGTCCCGACGATTATAATCAGGCCATAATGGACTTTGGAGCGCTGCAATGCGTGCCGTTCTCTCCGGATTGCGGCGTTTGTCCCTTTCGTCGTTGTTGTGCGGCCTATAAAACTGGGCGGGTGGAACAGTTTCCCGTGCGTGCGGCAAAAATTCCGCCGTCCAAACGTTTCTTTTCCTATATATATGTAAGGCAAGGAGTCTATACTTGGCTGCACCGCCGTGAAGGGCGGGATATTTGGCGCGGACTGTATGAGCCTCCTCTTCTGGAAAGCACTGCTCCTCTAATGGAGAAAGAACTTGAAAAAACCGCTTTTTGCTGTAAATATTTCAGCCGTAAATCCCCCCGCCTGCACGCCGGCCCCATTAAACACGTACTGTCCCACCGCATTATTTACGCGTGGTTTTATACAGTAAAGGTTCCCCTTTCTGCCCGTCCACCTGAGGGTTTTATCCGCGTGGCGGAAAAAGACGTAAAGAAATATGCTTTGCCGCGTCTGGTGCAAAAAATTTTGGAGCGGATTTAGCGCCAAAACCGCATAAAAACCCCCGCCTTTCGGCGGGGGTTTCGTTTGGGTTTGTTTTAGAATTTGTATCCGAAGGTCAGCGCAAACATATCGCTCTTTCCGTCGGTGTATTTGATGGAAACAGGCATACCCGTGGCTTTGCTCATCTGACTGGAAATGCCACTTAAGTCTTTGCCGAATACGTGCGCATAGGCAAAGTCCAACGTCCAATTATCCTGCGCATAGCCCACGCCCACACTGGCAATATGGCGGTCGTCCACCGGCACCAGCGTGTCCATTTCATGGCGGTTGATGGGGGATTTGTCAAACACATATCCCGCCCGCAAAGCCCAGTTTTGGTTGAGCTGGTATTGCGTGCCGAAATTAATGCGGTAGACGTCTTTGTAATTTTTGTTGTTATATACAAAGGGGTTGTTGCTGTTGTCTTTATACTGGATTAAGATTTGGTCGTAGGCGCTCCAGAAAGTGCCCACAATACCGGCTTCCAATACCCATTTATCCGTCGGTCGGAAAGAGATACCGGCGGAAATGCTGTCCGGCAGAGAGATGGAGCCTTCCGCATCGCCGCTTTTAATGTTCAAGTTGGTGTACTGATTGTTTCCGGCATCAATGCGGCCGTTTAAGTTTTGTTTTACTTTGGAGCGGTACATTGCGCCAAAGGCCCATTTTTCGGCCCACAGGGGCTTGTAAACCAAAGAGAAATTTCCCCCCCAGCTTACGCCGCTTCCGCTGATTTCATAAGGACCCGGTTGGGCTCCCAAATTAAAGAAAGAATTCTGCGTAAAGCCGATGACCATGGCTTCCAAGCCCATAGCCACGGACAATTCATCATTGGCTTTGACGGCGATGGTCGGCGTAAAAGAGAAGGTTTCCAGTTTTACTTTATAGGCCAAATTGCTGCCTATCCATGAATTTACGGGGTCTTCATATTCCCCTCCCAAACCATAACGGGAAAAACCGCCTAAACCAAAAGATACCTGATCGCTCCATTTGTGCGTAATGTAAAAGTTAGGCAAATACCAAACGTCATTTTTAAGAGAGCGGGACTGATTGGCCACCGTCGTTGTGGCGTCGGCGGTAACAATCGCCATACCGATTTGGGCCTGCGTTCCTTCCAGTTCGGTAATCAAAGCGGGGTTGGTGGCCAAAGAAGCTGGTTCGGCCCCGTTGGTCATGGTCGCACCGCCCATGGCGGTGGTGCGGGCGCTGTATTCATACAGCGCAAATCCCGCGCCCTGTACGTCGGCGCAGAACAGTAAAGGCAACAACACTACGGCAAGCGTCTTTAATGTTTTTTGCATGGGAATTCCTTGTTTATGTGATATTCCTTATAAATAATTATCCCTTTCCGTTTTTGAGGAAAGGGATAAAAACTATTTACTCAGTTCATTGATTTTATCTTTGGCGAATACGCCGAAGTAAGTTTGCGTGTAATCTTCCAGCAGGCGTTGATAAGTTTCCAAAGCGGCGTTTTTGTCTCCGGAGAGCTCTTGACTTAACGCCAGCGAAAAATAAGCCTGAGGCAGTGCAAAACTGGCAGGATTTTCTTTGATAAAATTTTGCAGCGTGGCTATGGACGCCGCATAATCCTGTACGGCTTGTTGGGCGTTTCCTAAAGATACGGCGGCAATAGCGCGTATATGAGGGTTTTTGGCCGTAAGCAAGCTTTGGTATACGTCTACCGACTGGGCGTAGTTTTCATCTGTAAACAGCAAATCCGCCTGCATAAGTTTACCATAGTAGGCAGCGTCCGTATTGGGGTATGCTGCATTTAGGTTTTCCAATGCGGCAAAACCGGCCTGCTGCCCTTGAGACAGCAGCGTCAGCTGGGCATCGTAAAGCATAGCCCATGAATTCTGCAAGGTTTTTTCTCTATGGGAGGCATACCAAGCCGTTCCCCCCGCCAGCAGTATGACGGCTATAAGCGTCAAAAGCAAGGGTTTTTTGTGGGCTTTGCATGCGTCTATGGTTTTGGAAATAATTAAAGATAAGGACTCTTGGTTTGTGTTTGTATTTTGCATAATATTATTATAGTAAAAAAATCCGGCTTTTGTAAATTGCCGTTTATCGGTTAAATATTTAAGGGGATAAAAAGAATTATTGATATGTGGCAAATTGTAGCTTTGGGAGAGGTATTATTGGACTTGCTGCCCATGGGAGTGCGTTTGGGCGGTGCGCCGGCTGCCGCGGCTTGGTATTGCGGCGAAATGGGCGCGCAGGGATGGCTGGTTTCCGCAGTAGGGGCGGACAAGCATGGGCTCCGCGTACAGCGGGAGCTGCAGCAGCGGCATTTGGCGGTGGAATATGTGCGCCGATGCGTAGGCATGTCTACTGGAGAAGCCCGTGTACATTATGATGAAAACGGCAGAGCCTGCTATCATTTTTTGGAAGACGTAGCGTGGGATCATTTATATATGGATGAGGAATTGTCTAGGCTGGCGGCTAAGGCCGACGGCGTCATTTTCGGCACGCTGGCGCAGCGCGGGGCGCAGTCTCGGCAGGTGATATATGAATTTTTGGAACGCATGCCGTCTAATGCCGTACGTTTGTTGGATTTGCATTTGCGTTATCCTTATTATTCTTCCGAAGTGTTGGACGAATCTTTTCGTCATGCTACCGCGGCGAAAATTACGCTTTCGGAATTACCCGTCGTCGCACGCTGGCTGGGTATAAGCGGTGCAAACGCAGAATATGTGGCAAAAACTTTGTTGGAGCGCTATGAATCGTTGCGTTGTTTGGCTCTGACCCGCGCCGATGAAGGCAGTTTACTTTTTGAGCGGGGGCGTATTTATGAATGCGGCGGTTTTTATGCGGATCAGTTTGCCAACAGCTCCGGCTGCGGGGAAGCTTTTTGCGCGGTGCTGTGTTTGGGGCTGTTAAACGGGGTGGATTTGCAGACGGTGAATGAGGAAGCCAACCGCGCCGCTTGCTGCGTATGCTGCGAACCGGATACTTTGGCCCCGCTTAGCGATGAAGTGCTGGACTGCTTGCAAAAAGCGCGCATTATTTAGTTTTGTTATTTCTCAAAGAACCCCGCCGAAAGGCGGGGTTCTTTGACACGGGAAATATTTACGCCAGTTCTTGTTCCGTCAGTTGGCGGCATTCTATACCATTTTTATGGAGCAGTATTAGGCCGTCCTGACTGCGGTCATACAAGTTTTTGAAAAACACCCGTACGATACCCGCCGTAATAATGACTTTGGCGCAATGCACGCATGGGGAATAGGTAACGTACAAGGTACTGCCCGAAGTGGCAATGCCGTTTTTGGCTGCAAACAGTATGGCGTTTTGCTCTGCGTGCAGTTCGTTTTCAATGGACCATTTGCCGTGGGCATCATAAAAGGTACGGCTGGCGCGGAATTCTTCATAGGTGGGAAATTGGTTTTTGAAGGCCGTTTCGTAGAGTTGGGCAAAATGATCTTCACAGTGTTCCTGTCCGGACGGCGCGCCGTTAAAGCCTATGCTGATTACGCGGCTGTCTTTGACCAATACGGCGCCCACTTGCATACGGCAGCAGGTGGACTGCCCCGCCACCAACTCCGCCATTTGGGTGAAAAGTTTGTGTTTGTTTTTCATAAGGCCCCTACCATTGTTTGAAAGTTAAAAAAACCGCTCCTACCAATAGGCAAAATGCCGCCAAATGGTTCCAGCGGAAATGTTCGTGAAAATAGAACATGGAAAAAATGGCAAATACCGCCAGCGTAATGACTTCCTGCATAACTTTCAGCTGTGTTACCGTAAAATATCCGCTGCCCATACGGTTGGCCGGCACTTGCAGACAGTATTCAAAAAAGGCAATGCACCAGCTGACTACAATGACGGTCCATATGGCTGTGCTTTTGAATTTTAAGTGGCCATACCATGCCGCCGTCATAAATAAATTGGAACAAAGCAATAATACGATAGGTTTCCACATACCTTTATTATATATAATACGAATGGCTTGCGTTTACTCCTTTTACGCAAAAAATGCAATAAAAAAACCGAGTCGCGTGTTCTGTTTACAATGGTATATTAAAAATACGAAGAAAGTTATTTTATTTATATAATATTGAAAATGAAAAAAAACTTTTTAGCCATTATTTTTCTGACGGCCGTCTGTTCTTGGGGGCAGATGCCGCAGCCTGAAGACGCCGCGCTTTCTTCCGCTTCGGCAGATAAGCAAGCCGTATTGTCGCCTGCCGCTGCGGCCGGAGGCCAAGAAGAAAATGTTTCCGTGGACAAAAGCCAAGAAGCTCCTTTGCTGGAGCAGGCCCGCGCCGAAGCGGCGGCGGCTTTGGCCCAATTGCCCGATCCAAATGAACCTTTGCCTTCTTTGGATGAAAAACTGAGCGTACACGATTGCGTGCGTATTGCTTTGGCCAACAGCCCGCGTGTCGTCAGCGCCCGTTTGGCGGTGGAATCGGCAGCCATTACGCTTTCTAATGCCAAGGCGGCGTTTTTGCCGACGGTTTCTTTGTCGGCGCAGCAGGAATATACCAATTCCAAAATTTCCCCCGCCGCGCGTACGGATCACGGCAACGGTTCGGCTTCCATTGACGCCGGTTTGTCCATTTCCGGCATTACGAACATGGTGCGCAATATTAAAACGCAAAGGCTGCAGCTTCAGCAGGCTCGCTTGAATTTGTGCGATACGGAGAACGCTGTTATAGCCAGCGTCAAAAACGCCTATTACGCTTTATTGTCGGCGCAGCGTGCGGTAGCCATACGCACGCAGTCGCGCGACCTGTATCAGGAACAATACGACCGTACGAAAGCTTTTTATGATGAGGGGCTTCGCCCAAAAGTGGATGTAACGACGGCGGAAGTGAATTTGAACAATGAAACGCTCAGCCTTATCCGCGCTAAAAATTTAGTTAAAACCCAGACGGCTTCTTTAGCCAATGTCATGGGCGTTACGCGCGATAAACCGCTGATTTTGGACGACTCCATTGAAACGGAATCGTTTACGCTGACTTTTGAAGAAGCGCTGGCGCAGGCGTATGCCAACCGGCCCGACGTGCGTTCTTCCAAGACGTCTTTGCAAATCAGCGAAATAGCCTTAAATCAAGCCAAGGCCGCGTATTGGCCGACGTTTACGCTGGGGGCTTCTTTTAGCAAAAGCGGCGATGAGTTCCGCATGGACAATGACCAAACGCGTTTATATGCCGGCGTGGAAATTCCCATATTCAGCGCTTTGCGCGTATATAACGGGGTCAAGCAGGCGCGTATTAATTTGACTTCGGCGCAAAACAGCGACCGCAGTTTGGCCAATGATGTGTTTATGGAAGTACAGAATGCGTTTATTGCGCTGAATGAAGCGGCGGAGAGTATTCCCGTGGCTGCTTCCACGGTGGAACGTGCAAAAGAAAATTTAGAATTGGCGCAAGGCCGTTATAATGAAGGAATAGATGACATGATTGCGCTTAAAGATGCCGAAGTGGCTTATACGGATTCAGAACTTAATTTGCTGACCGCCCGCTATGATTATGCCGTGGCGTTGGCACAACTTAAACAAGCAATGGGTATGAGATAATTATGAAAAAGAAAAATATTTTTTCCCGTTTGTGGCGTTGGTTTTGGGGTTTGTCCAAATTCAAAAAAATCCTGCTTTTGCTGATTTTGGGCGGTGCGGCTTTTGGCGTGTGGAAAATGTTCGCACCGGTTGATCAAGGGCCTCTTTATACCACGCGGCCAGTTAAAAAAGGTGATATTGTAGACGAGGTGGAAGCATCCGGTCCCTTGGCTCCTGTCAATACGACCGAAGTGGGGGCGTTGGTGTCCGGAGAAATTCTGGAAATTTACGTAGATTACAATACTCCCGTCAAAAAAGGCGATCTGATGGCTATTATCGATCCCACGCAAATTCAAGCCAATTACGAACAAGCCTTGGCCAGTCTCTCGTCTGCCAAAGAGGATTTGGAATCGGCAAAAATGACCTACAATCTCGCGCAAATTAACCTGAAACGTTATCAGTCTTTGTATGACAAGGAATATGTGGCCAAGACGGATTTGGAACAATATGAGCTGGCTTTTGTCAACGCCAAAAGTTCGTTAAATTCCGCCGAAGCGCGCGTCATTCAAGCTCAGGCCAGTTTGGACAGCGCCAAGAAAGATTTGGACAATACGCGCATCGTCTCACCGGTGGACGGCATAGTGCTGACGAAAAAAGTGAGCGAAGGACAATCTTTGACGGCCGGCTATTCCACTCCGGAAATGTTTACGCTTGCGGAAGATTTGACCAAAATGCAAATTGAAGCCAAAATATCCGAAGCGGACGTAATAAAAATTAAAGAGGGCCAGAAAGCGCATTTTACGCTGGATGGATATCCCGATGAAAAATTTGAGGGCGTGGTCCGCCAAGTACGTACGAATTATACCTCATCGGCTTCCAGCAGCAGTGCCTCCGCCTCCTCCAATTCTTCCACCTACACGGTCATTATAGACGTGGATAATACGGATGGAAAATTCAAACCCGGCATGACGGCCACCATTGTTATTACCGCCATGGATAAAAAAGACGTGCTTTTGATTCCCAACGAGGCTTTGCGCTTTGCGCCGTCTTTCAATAAACAAAAATACGATAAAACGGGCGTGTGGGTGTTGTTTTCTCCCGAGGCAGAGCCGAAGCGCGTGGATGTAACGCTGGGGATTATTTCCGAAAATGTAACGGAAATTACCCAAGGAGATTTGAAAGAAGGGGAGCAGGTAATTGTGGCGGAAAGAGGACAAGTGTCGTCTTTATTTACGCAAACGCGGCCGCGCGGCCCCGGGCGGAGAAGATAATGAGCCTGATTGAAACCACGGATTTATACAAAACCTACGTCGTGGGCGATGTGGAAGTACACGCGCTGCAAGGGGTGAGCGTGTCCATAGAACGCGGCGAATTTGTAGCGGTTATGGGACCTTCGGGCAGTGGCAAATCCACGTTCATGAATATTTTAGGCTGTTTGGACAAACCGACCAAAGGCAAATATATTTTGGACGGCATTGACGTTACTTCTACAAATTTATCCAAATTGGCCGGCGTACGCAACCGAAAGATTGGTTTTGTATTTCAAGGGTTTAATTTGATCAGCCGCACCACCGCTTTGGAAAATGTAGAACTGCCCATGGTATATAATCATACGCCTTCGCATTTACGAAAAGAAAAAGCCATGGAAGCCTTAAAAGCCGTGGGCCTTGAATCACGTGCCTACCACATGCCTAACCAGCTTTCCGGAGGGCAGCAACAACGTGTGGCCATTGCGCGCAGTCTGGTGTGCGACGCTCCCATTATTTTTGCCGATGAGCCTACGGGTAATTTGGACACGAAAATGAGTGTGGAAGTCATGGATTTATTTACCCGACTGAATAAAGAAATGGGCAAGACCATTATCTTGATTACGCACGAACCCGACATTGCCGAATACGCTGGACGTTTGATTACATTTCGCGACGGACATAAAATAAGCGATGAGGTAAAAAATAAATGATAGATTCTTTGATTTCCGTTTTTCGCATTTCCATCAAAGCTATTTTTGCCAATAAAATGCGTTCGGCGCTGACCAGTTTGGGTATTGTAATAGGCGTGGCGGCCGTCATTACCATGTTGGCCGTCGGTTCGGGAACCCAAAAAGAAATGGAGGAACGCTTTTCGCGCTTCGGTACGAATGTGCTTTTTTTACGCCAACCGTGGAATTTGGATGAGACTATTTCCTCTCCGAAGGACGTAACGATGGATGATGTGCGCGCCATACGGCGTTTGGCGGGTGTGGAGGCGGCCGCGCCGTATATCAGCTCAAGTTTTGATGTTGATTATGGATATACGTCCACCAGTATTTCTGTGCTGGCCACCGATACGGATATTTTTAAGACTTATGACTGGGAATTGGCGGAAGGACGGGAATTTACCGAAAAAGAAGTCAGCGATTACGCGCAGGTGGCCGTGCTGGGGGCCACGGTGGCGGAAACTATTTTTAATGACGTGGATCCTTTAGGCAAGACGGTTATTTTTGACGATATTCCATTTACCGTGGTTGGTGTAATGAAAAAGAGCGGCCAAGGCGGCATGGGGTTTGACATGGACGAAGGAACCTTGATCCCTTATACAACGGGAAAAGTCAAAATGAATACAGGCTGGAACAGCAGCGACCGGCGCGCATTGGACCGCGTCATTATTCGTGTTAAGGATTTCAATACCATAGACCAGACCAAAGAAGCCATCGCCAATGCCGTACGCAATACGCATAAAATCCATCCGTTAAAAGAGGATGATTTCCAGATAGATGATTTTGCCTCATTTGTAGAAGAAGCCAAAAGCGCAGGAAAAACCATGGGCATTTTATTAGGCGTTATTGGGGCGGTTTCTTTGTTGGTGGGCGGTATTGGCGTGATGAATATTATGTTGGTGTCCGTAACGGAGCGTACGCGCGAAATCGGCATTCGCATGGCCATTGGCGCCACCAGCTCAGACATACGTCTGCAGTTTTTGGCCGAAGCGGTAACCCTTTCCTGCATAGGCGGTTTAATGGGGGTGGTGCTGGGCATAGCGGCGACGCTCATTGTAGCGGCAAACAGCACCACTATCCCCGCTCAGATGAATTTGACGGCCATCGTTGTTTCTTTTGGATTTTCCGCGGCGACGGGAATATTTTTTGGGTATTATCCGGCCTATAAGGCTTCCAAACTGACGCCGATAGATGCTTTGCGGTATGAGTAAGTAAGCAAGAGGTTAACGGCAGTTTCCGTTGTTGCGGACGGCAACGGCATAACGGCAGTTTCAGCTGTGGCGCTTCAGTCCTGCCAACTATTTCGTAAATTTGGCTTATTTTGCCGTTGTCCTGTTGCCTTTTTTGCCTTCAACCTCCCAAACCTTGACTCGTTTTTTTTTTGATACCCTATACGTGGCGAAGAACAGCTCGTCGCCAAGACGTGTTTTTGAACGATTAAACGCCATTATAGGAAGAAAAATGAGAAAAGGTTTTACGCTTGTAGAATTGTTAGTAGTGGTGCTTATTATTGGCATTTTGGCGGCCATTGCGCTGCCTCAGTATCAAAAAGCCGTAACAAAAGCGCGTATTATGCGCCTCCTTCCCGTGTTTAAGCAAATTAAAGAGGGACGGGAGATTTATGTTATGAATACAGGCAATACCAAATGCATGGATTTAAGCAGTTACTTGCAGGCTTACGGAACGCGCGAATATCGTTTTTATTGTTCTGGAGAAGGTTATGGTTCTTGCTCAAACAGAGACAGTTGGTGCGACGGCACTTTGTTTGTTAATGAAGAAGATACAATTATTCAAAGTATGGGCCATGCATTTTATCAATATAAAAAAATGGGATATAATTTCCGCTTGTCTTTGGTAACTTTTGGCCGCGGCTATACGCCTGATGAAAAAACAGGCGATTTTTTTTGTACATCGGACGATCCTTCTATGACGGATAAAGACCGCAGTTTTTGTTTAAGCATCGCTTCTTCCCGCCAACCGGTTCAATGCCAACATGACAAACGCGAATGCTACCGCGTAAACTTGTAAGGCTTAGGCTGATCTTTGGAAATTTTAATGAATGGTTTTGTTTGACGGGCAGCTGTTTCTTCTGCTATGCTGTAAACATGAAAATTCGTCCCATTTTTTGCCTGTTTTGTTTGTTGTTTTTCGGTTGTGCGTCCGTAGAACAGACGGCCGGCAAACCGCCCCGTTACCGCGTCCGCACCGAGCGGGAAACGCCTTATTATTTAAGCACGGAGGCGGAACAGGTTAAAGATACCTGCCCTGACGGAGACATCATGACCCAATACCAATGCAAACGCAAAGAGGAGGATGGCTTTTCCTGTTTTGACGTGTATATGGTGCAGGGCCGCCCAGCCAATACGCAGGAATATACTCTGCTGCAGCAGCGGGTGGAACGCCAAAACGTCAGCCCCCAACCTCAATGTCCGGCCAATATGCCGCCCGATTGTGCTTCTTTTCTGAAAGCGTTAAATTATAATTTGGAATTTTCTTGGTATTTGGTCGACTTTCCTTCATCCTCTTTTCCCCAATGCCGAGAAACGTATGACTGCAAGCGCATAGATTGTTATTTGCCTGCCGCGGACGCTGAACATAGCTCTACGCTGGTGTCTTGCGTGTATAAACGCAATCAGCGGTTTTTCGTGGGATCTCAAATCACTTGCCGTCATGCTGTGCGCTGAGCTCCTGCCTGCCGCGCAAACTCTTTTTTCTCCCTTGCAAGAGCGGCGGGAATTTATTAGCATATAAACAGTACGGCCCTATAGCGGGCCGATTACGCGTGCGCGAGGACAATATGGCCAATAAAATTCTTTCTTTCTTCTCTAAAAATAATAATACGCCGGATTTTTTTACCCAATTGCAAGCTTTGCTTGAGCTGCTGCCCAGTGCGGCCTGTCTGATAGATGAAAACGGAGATATTTTGTTTGCCAATACCCGTACGGCGTCCGTGTCCGGTTTTTCCGCAGATGAGCTGAAAGGGAGCAATATTTCCAAATACGGCCTGACCATCCAAGACGTAAACCAATTGCTGCAGCAAGGACAGGGCAACGGTTTGCTCAAAGAAATGGTAACCAAAGAGGTGGAAACCGTTTTTATGAGCGTCGGAGCGTCGCGTTTGCCGGATACGCCTTATACGCTGCTGAGCTTTGACGCGGCCCCGCAATATTTGCAGGCCGTCAAAGAGAAAGTTTTCTTTAAGTCTATTGTGGACAATTATCCTTTTGCGCTTACCGTACAGGACCGACGAGGCAAGTGTTTGGTATGGAATGAAAGGGCGGAAAAACTTTTTGGCGTACAGAGTGCGCAGGCCGTCGGACATAAGCTGCTGCAGTCTCTGCCGCAGCAGTTGAGCGGCGCTTTGGAAATCTTAGACAAAGAAGTCAAAGAAAAAAAGCAAAACCGCGGCGGCAGCCAGATGAGTTTCAAAAATCACCGCGGCCGCGAAGTTACGCTGTCCGTAACAAAAGTGCCTGCCTTTGACGCCGCCGGAGAGCTGCAAACCATATTGACTGTGTACGAAGATATTACCGTCCGGCGCGCACAGGAGGAAGATTTGCTGCAGACGCGCAATTTGCTGCAGGCTATTCTGGACAATGTGCCTCTGGGTATTTACACGCGTACGATAGACGGGGTCATGACTTTTTTTAACAAGCAAAGCCAAGAAGTGCTGTCCGAAACGGAACCAAAGTGCGTCAACGCTCCCCATCCCAAGCAGGATGCCGCCACCGTGCGCGGATACGCGGAGCGGGAAAGAAAAATTTTAGAAGAAGGAAAAATGCGGGATTATCCCGATGAGATTTATGTGGACAGAGAGGGACGTGAAAAAATAATCCACATGATTAAAGTGCCTCTGCGCCATGCCGGTCCGGAGCCTTTGGTGCTGAGCATTGTGGAAGACGTTACCAAAAAACGCGAACAGGAAAGGGAAATCGTTACGGCCAACAGTTTTTTAAGCGCCATTGTGGACAATGCGCCTATCGGTCTATATGCGCGCACCAAAAACGGCAAAATGTTGCTGCGCAACAAAAAGTGCGAAGAAATTTTTGGAGCGGAAGACGCCAGCTTTGACGAGCAAGGCTCTCTGCCGCATGAAACAAAAGAACAAGTTAGCGGTTATTTGGACAGAGAAACGCAAGTGCTTGAGTCGGGCAAACCGTTGGATATAGCCGAAGAAGCTTATGTAACGGCGACGGGCAATAAACGTTTGCTGCATATGATTAAAATCCCCGTATCGGACGTGGAGGGTAATCCGGAGTTCGTCATTACCATGGTGGAAGACGTTACGGAGAAAAAAGAGCAGGAACGCAAATTGGTAGAGGCCAAAAACTTCCAGCAAGCCATTTTGGACAATGCACCGCTGGCCATTTACGCGCGCGGCGTGGATATGGCCATTTCCTTCGTTAATAAAAAAGCGCTTGAGTTGTTCCCCAACGAAAGCATTTATAAAGAAGAAAACGACTTTTACGGAGACCGCGAAAGAGAAATGTTCCGCAATGGCAATATTGTGGACATTCCGGAAGAACAATACTTGCGCCGCGACGGAAAAACGGTGCTGCTTCATTTGATCAAAGTGCCTGTCTATGACAAAGAAGGCAACCCCGCCATGATGCTTTCCATTGCTGAAGACATTACTGACAAGCGGGAACAAGCGCGCAAGCTGGCGGAGGCTCAAAATCTGCAGCAAAGCATTTTGGACAATGCGCCCGTCGCAATCTATGCCTATGACGTGAAACATCAAGTCTGCTTTTACAATAAAGCGGCCGACAGAATGTTCCCCGGCGAATTAACCATGCCAAACGATACCAGCGGCTATAATTTGCGTGAGGAAGAAATTTTCAAACGTGGGGAAATCATGGACGTGCCGGAGGAAGAGTACATCCGCCAAGACGGACGCAAAGTGCTGCTGCATTTGGTCAAGGCGCCGGTGTTTGACGCCGCCGGCCAGCCTCTGATGGTGTTGACGATAGCCGAAGACATTACCCAGCGTAAACAACAGGAAAACGAAATACGCGATTCCAAAAATTTCCTGCAAAACGTGGTAGACAATTTGCCCATTGCTTTGTCGGTAAAACGTTACAGCGGGGAATATGTCGTCTGGAATAAACGCAGTGAAGATTTGTTCGGCGTGGCGGCGCGGGACGTCATCGGTAAAGAAAATTACCGTACGGATATCACGAAAGAACAGGCCGAGTTTGTGCGCGAATCGGATCAAAAAGTGTTTGAGAGCCGGCGTGAATTGAATATTCCTCAGGAGCTGATTTCCACGCCCAACGACGGCGTCAAGATCATGCATACAGTCAAAACGCCGCTGTATAAACCGGACGGCACACCGGATTATTTGTTGAACGTATCCGAAGACATTACCGCCAAGACCAAAATGGAAAAACAAATCCGCGAAGCGGGAGAAAAGAACTCTCTGCTGGTGGAGAATGCACGGGAAGGCATTTTGATTTTGGAGGATTACAAAATCATTTACGCCAACCGAGCAGCCAGCAAAGTGCTGGGATACGACGCGGCGGAAGAAATCATGCGCCGTCCGTTGTTGGATTTTGTGGCGGCGGACCATCAAATTTTTGCGCGCGACAAGTACGAAAGCGTCATTAACGGTTTGGAAGGGGCTTCCGATCCGGTGCAGCTGCATTTGGTCAAAAAATCAGGCGTACAGGCCGAAGTGGAATTTGCGGCGATGGCTTCCAAATATTTGGGCCGGCGCATTGTCATCGTTTTCCTGCGGGACGTTACCGCGGTTAACAAAACCATGCGGGAAGTGCGCGGCGAGCGGGAGAAATTCAAAAACGTATTTGAACGCGGCTTGCTGCCCGCTTTCATTCTTAACCACAAAGGATATATCAACGTGATGAACAAAGCGGCGCGGGAATTGTTTCATTTTGAAGAACATGACCGCAATTTTTACCGCAACGTGTATATTCGCCCCGCCTTGACGTTGGACGTGCGCCGCAAATTGCGCCGCGGCGAAAGCGCGCGTATGGAATATGTATTTGATTTTGCCAAAGCGGCGGCCAAATTCCCCGGGCGCATTCACGGGAAAGGGAAAATACGTCTGTTTGTCTCTTTGGAACCTTTTAACCGGCGTGACCGCCAAGACGGCACGGTGGAAGCAGACTATTTGGTAACCCTTGACCGCCGCGAGCGGGGCGGTTCCTCCGCTCCCAAACCGCCGTCAGCGCCGGCGGCCGAGTCCAAAAAGCCTCTGCCTCCTTCTCCGGCCACGGTATTGCTGCCCAATACGGAGCCGTATGTCATTTGTTCTCCCAAATTCAAAATAGCTTCTTGCAATGAAATGTTCTGCTCTTTATGCCAGCATAAGCCTGATGAATTGCGCGGGCAGGGGCTGTTAAGTCTTTTCAGTCCCGACAGCACGGCCTTGGTGGAGGAGGACTTGAAAACCTTGTCCAAACGGGGAGAGCTGGAAAACCGCGAATACAGTATTTATTTGGCCAGCGGGCTGGAAACTTCTCCCGTGCGCGTGAGCGCCATGCGCATGATGAACGGCAACTATGTGTTTATCTTCCGCAATATGGCTTTGCAAAAACAGATTATGCAGATATTGCAGGAACGTTCCGCACAGTTAAACGCCTTAATGGAAGTAACGGACGGGGCCGTTTTGTCGGTCCATTATGAGGATGGACGTTTCGGCCGTGTGGAGCAAAGCAATAAATTTTTAAGCCAGCTGATCGGCTACAGCCATAATGAGCTTGGCGCCATGCCTTTTGAAAATCTGTTTATTTCTGCCGACGGTAAAAACCGAGAAGAAATACAACAGCTTTTGCAGCATGCCGCCCACGTTTTGGCGGAAAAAAACCGCACTTCTTTCGGGGCGCCTTTATTTACCAAAGACGGCCGGCGTATAGAAACTTCCGTTACGTTAACCGAGCTGGATATCCCGGGAAAAAATACGGTGTTGGTGTTAATAACGGATTTGTCGGCGCTTTTGGAACGGCTGTCGCACACTTCACGCGAAGCGCTGGAGCTGCGCAGCGTGCGCCAGTCTCTGCCCGGATTGTATTTGAAGACGGATATAGACGGCAGGGTACTGGAAGTGAATTCCAATCTTTCATACTTGGGGCAGGAGCAGGCGCAAGCGTTGTTCTTGGATAAAAAACCGGCACAATACTGGCCGGAAGACGCTGCATCCAAAATAATTTTTGCGCTTAAAGAAGCCTCCAGCGTGGGTATCAATACAACCTTTGAATTTGATTGGGAATACGGAGGCAAGCGTCATTATTTTGATGCGGTTTGTACGCCGATAAACGGACAGGAAGAACTGGTGCTTTGGCTGCGCGACGTTACCGATCGGCGCGTACACGAACAGCATATACGTCAGCTTTACGACATCAGCAATGAAAATAAATCCACCATCACTGAACAGGTGGATAAAATCTTAGAGTTTGGCAAACAGGTCTTCCATTCCGATGTAGGCATTGTCATGCGTTTCCGCGAGAGCAATCCGGATGAAATGACGGTCATTTACACCACTCCCAATCCGTTTACCATTGAACGATATATGGTGTTTCCCGTGGAGGAATGCCTCTTTGACGTGCGCGACGATAATGTGGTGGTGTTTGCCGATTTAGGCAATACAAACTGCAAGCGCTGTATTCACAAAGAGAAAAACTTCGGCTCGCTGATTGCCGCGCCGCTTTATGTCGGCGGCAAGGTGGCGGGCGCTTTGTGTTTTGCCGCGCGCGCACCTAAAGCCCACTTTGAAGAAGGCGCGGAAGAATTAATAGGCATTATGTCGCGTATTTTGAGTTTGCGCATTGAACTGCGCGAAGCCAGTAAAACGCTGGGGGAGACTTCTCAGAGTTTTATTCACACGCTGGAATATGTGGACTTGCCGGCCGTGGTGCTGGATTTGCAATACCGCGTCCGCTATGCCAATAATGTGTTTTTGGCTTTTACCGGCCGTCGCATTCAAACGGTGGATAAACGGGAGTTTTTTGACGAGTTTATCCGCCGCGCAGACAGCAGCCGCGATATGTTTGCCGTCAGCGCCAAGAACGCTTCCGGCAACGCTTTCCAAGTTACGTTGGACGTTGCCGATGAACACGGCAAGTTCATTCCCACGGCGTGGGATGTGTTTTTGATGAAAGACATTAAAGGCGCCGTGGAGGGATACGGACTGATTGGCGTACGGAAAAAGAAATAATTTGCCGACGTATAATGTGCGCGGGGCGGAATTTCCGCTCCGCGTTTTTTCTTTTTACGGGGCAGTGGGCAGAAAAAGCGGCCTTTGCTTGCTTATGTGTTTACTTCCTTCCTGTTATTTATTTATTTTATTTTTTCCTTCCTTCCTTCCTTCCTTCCTTCCTTCCTTCCTTCCTATTGCTTACTTATTTGCTCACTTTCTTGCTTTCTTGCTTGCAAAATACGCTCACGGCATACTTCTTCATATAAGTTTTTATTTGGCAGGGGTTTATAAAATGCACGGAGCTTGACTTATTTTTTTTTTTTGCTACATTTTCCGAGTGGAGGAGGGGTTTTAAGACCCTTTTCCCGAGTTTGTTTGTCAGCGGTCAAAATAGGCCGTTAAACATATATGTAAGTCTAGGGAGGTTGCATGAGGTTC
>CALUXG010000009.1 GCA_944324685.1 uncultured Elusimicrobiales bacterium | reverse complement strand
ATACCCTGCATCGGCTGACGGGCGGATTTACGATTGATGAAATGGAAGTGTATAAATACGTATTTATGTCTGCCGCTTTAACTTTGGAACTTTTGAAAACGGCATGGCTGTGGCTGTTATTGCCGGCTCCCAGAAAATCTTCAGAACATCTGCAACCATTTGCTTCGGTCAAAAAAGCCTGATGATTTGTAGATCGTAAAAAAACTCCGGTGTATGCCGGAGTTTTTTTTTTTGAAAAATTTTCTGTAAATGCGGCGGGTAAAGTTTTATTGATGGGCTTTTTGAAATCCTTCCAATACAATAGGCCAGCTCTTCGGAGGGGAAACGTCAAGGGTATTTGGACTCAGAAGAAGGGGGACAAAAGATCCAGCGAAAGGGAGGGCTTTTGCAGTAGTTGTGGCAGCAACAGGAAACGAAGCCTGAAACACCGCGCGTGGTATTTGGGAATATATATTTAACCGAATGACAAACAGAATTGGAAGTGCTGGGCGGAGATTCTAAAAGGGCTTGCATCGTTTTTTTTTTTTTATAAATTTTTATTTATGAATAAAAATTTATCAAAAATGTATCCAAGTGCAAAAAACCGCTCTAAAGATGTTTTAGGTGGGTTTATGGATAAAGTCATCCTGAGGAGTCGTAACTCAGGATCTTGGCCTTTTGAGAATATAAAGCGGTCGGGATGCCGAGTAAAAGCGTCTCGGCATGACGACAATATACGGGGATGCCGAGTAAAAGCGTCTCGGCATGACGACAATATACGGGGATGCCGAGTAAAAGCGCCTCGGCCTGACGCTAATATAAATGATAACAATACAAGTAGAGTCATCCTGAGGAGTCGTAACTCAGGATCTCGGCCTTATTCTATAAAACATGCCGGCTTTACGCTGATTGAACTGTTAGTCGTAGTTTTAATTATCGGTATTTTAGCGGGGATTGCTCTGCCTAAGTACCAAAGGGCTGTCATGCGCGCCCAGTATGTCCAACTGATGACTCTGACAGAAGCTATTTATCGCGCGCAGCAAGTGTATAAGATGGCAAACGGGGTGTATGCTTTTGATTTTAATGTGCTGGACATATCTCTCCCTGTCGATATGAGGCCGAGGTTAACTGCGAATGATGGTAGAGTATATTGTATGCAAAATTCCGATATGCGCTGTATGTTCAATTCTACCCAGAATGTGAATGTGTCTAGTGCTCGCTTATCACATGTACTTCTATTAAAAAGCCTCAGCTGGTTTATTATGCTTTCTTATTCTCTGGCAACAGGTATTGCGGCGCTGAGACGGGTGTGGCAGAGGCGGAAGAATGGTGCAGATATGTTACTAAAAACAAGCTCCTAGCGGACAATGGGGGGCAGCCTTTACTTGTTTGACTAAATAGAAAATACGGTCTTTGTTATATCTATAAAACCTTCAGTTTTATAAACTGAAGGTTTTATGTTAACGTATGGCTGGAGAATAATTTTAAAATACTTCAATTTTATGGGATAAAAAGGGAATGGCGCTAACGACGGAATAAAAACCCCCGGTTCGCTTACGCTTGCCGGGGGCTTTCAAGGTCTGTTTACAAACTATTTTTCTACTTTAACCGCCGGCTGCAGGGCCGCGAGCTGCTTATACAGATCGCGTCTCCAAGCATATTCGGCTTCGGCTTTTTTCAGCAATTCTTGAGCCAATTGCGGATTGTCGCGCATGAGGCCTTTGAAGCGGTTTTCGCCGCTCATATAGTCGGCCAGCGGCAACGTGGGATCCGTCAGCGGGCTGTCCACGTGCAGCGGGTTTTTACCCTCATAGCGAGCTTCAGGGTTAAAGCGGTACAGTATCCAGCGTCCAGCCTGTACGGCGCGTTTGGCTTCGCCCATGCCTTTGGACATGTCAATACCATGCGCAATGCAGTGCGAATAAGCAATTACCAAGGCCGGACCGTCATAAGCGTCAGCTTCTGCCAGCGCTTGAATGGTCTGGTTCATATTCGCGCCCATGGCCACCTGCGCCACATAAATGTTGCCGTAAGTCATGGCGATCATGCCCAAGTCCTTTTTCGGCATGCTCTTGCCGCCGGCGGCAAACAAAGCTTTAGCGCCCAGCGGCGTGGCTTTGGACATTTGGCCGCCGGTGTTGGAATAGACTTCCGTATCCAGCACCAAGATTTTGACGTTCTTGCCGCTGGCCAGCACATGGTCCAAACCGCCGTAACCAATATCATAAGCCCAGCCGTCTCCTCCCAGTATCCAGACGGATTTGCGCACCAAGTAATCGGCAAAGCTCAAGAGGCGTTTGCCTTTTTCGCAATCTGTTTTTTCCAACACGGCTTTCAGTTCGGCCACGTTTTTGCGCTGCGCTTCAACGTCTGCATCTGTTTTTTGTGCATTGTTTAAGAGCGCATCCACTAAAGCGGCATGGTCTTTGAGGCAGCCCTCTTTGCATTCTTTGAGCAGAGCCGTCGCGTCGCTGTGCAGCTGATCATACGCTACGCGGATGCCCATGCCGAACTCGGCATTGTCTTCAAAGAGGGAGTTGGACCAAGCGGGGCCTTTGCCGTCTTCGCGTTGGCAGTACGGCGTGGTGGGCAGGTTCCCGCCGTAAATGGAGGAACAGCCCGTCGCGTTGGCAATGGCCAAGCGGTCTCCAAACAGCTGGGTCAAAAGCTTTACATAGGGAGTTTCGCCGCAGCCAGCACACGCGCCGGAAAACTCAAAGAGCGGTTTGCGCATCTGAGAACCTTTGACGGTTTCTTTTTTGGTCTTTACATCCGCCTGTTTGAGGCCTAAGAAGAACGCGAAGTTATCAATTTCATTGTCGCGTACTTCCAGTTGATGGACCATATTGATGGCTTTCTTTTCCGGATTTTCTTTGTTTTTGGCGGGGCAGTTAAACACGCACGCGCCGCAGCCGGTGCAGTCTTCCACGGCTACTTGTACGGTGAATTTCAAACCGGCCAGATCGGCTTTGCCATCGGCGGATTTGAAGGTTTTGGGAGCGTCTTTTAAGGCCGCTGCGTCATAGGCTTTAATGCGTATGGCCGCATGCGGGCAGACTAAAGAGCAGAAACCGCACTGAATACAGGTGGCGGGGTCCCATTGCGGTACCATAACGGCGATGTTGCGTTTTTCATACTGTGTGGTGCCGGTCGGATATACGCCGCCTTCAGGCATGGCCGAGGTCGGCAGGGCGTCCCCGCGGCCGGCAATCATTTCGCCCAGTACGTCTTTGACAAATGCGGGGGCGGAAGCCGGAACGGGGGCTTTGGTGTGCAGTTTGGAGGTAACCTGTGCCGGATATTTTACTTCATGTAAACCGGCCAGAGCCGCATCCACGGCTTTGTAGTTTTTCTGCACGATTTCGTCGCCTTTTTTGGAATAGGTTTTCTTAATGGCTTCTTTAATATCGGCGATGGCTTTGTCGGTCGGGATAACGCCCGCAATGCCGAAGAACGCCGTCTGCATAATGGTATTGGTGCGGCTGCCCATGCCGGTGGCCAATGCAATATCGGACGCGTCAATGACATAGACTTTGAGTTTTTTGTCAATGATTTGTTTTTGTACTTCGGCGGTCAGATGATCCCAGACCTTATCGGCGGCATAGGGGGCGTTGATAAGCACGGTCGCGCCGTCTTTGGCTTTGCCCAGCACATCGTATTTATCCAAGAAGTCAAACATGTGTACGCCGATGAAGTCAGCTGATTGTATCAGGTACGGCGCGCGGATGTAGTTTTTGCCGAAGCGAATGTGGGACGTCGTCATAGAGCCTGATTTCTTGGAGTCATAGACGAAATACCCTTGTGCAAAGAAGCCGTTGGCGCTGATGATTTTCATCGTATTTTTGTTGGCGCCCACGGTGCCGTCGGAGCCCAGACCGTAGAACATAGCGGCGAAAATATCGTTGCCGGCTTTGTTCTCCAGTTTGGCGGCGGGCAGGGAAGTATGGGTCAAGTCGTCATTAATGCCCACGGTAAAATTCTTTTTGGGTTCTGTAAGCGCCAAATTGTCAAATACGGATTTTACGTCGGAAGGCGTAAAATCTTTGGAACCTATGCCGTAGCGTCCGCCGATGATAAGCGGCGTGGCCGGGAATTTGGCTTTGGCTTCTTCAGTCAGAAAAGCGGCGCAAACATCTTGGAACAACGGTTCTCCCAAGGCGCCGGGTTCTTTGGTGCGGTCCAGCACGGCCACTTTTTTAACCGTGTTCGGAATTACGCGAATGAAATCGGCAATGGAGAAAGGGCGGAAGAGTTTAACTTTCAAAACGCCCACTTTTTGGCCTTTCATGGCTTCGGCGGCGATTTGCGCCACGTCGGCTCCCGAACCCATGACAACGACCAGTCTTTCCGCATCGGTGTCGCCGACGTATTGAAACAGATCGTATTTGCGGCCGGTCATTTTTTCAAAGGCGGCCATTTCTTCTTTTACGATATTGGGTACGGCGTTGTAAAATTTGTTTACGGCTTCGCGTTCTTGGAAATATACGTCCGGATTGGCTGCGGTGCCGCGTACGGTGGGATGCTCGGGGTTGAGGCCGCGGGCTTTGTGCGCCGCAATGGCTTTTTCGTCCAGCATGGAGGCCATTTGTTCTTTGGTCAGCGGTTCCACCATATTCAGCTCGTGGCTGGTGCGGAAACCGTCAAAGAAATGCACAAAGGGCACGCGGGCTTTTAACGTGGAGGCCTGCGCGATTAAGGCCATATCCATAGCTTCCTGCGGATTGTCCGAGCACAGCATGGCCCAGCCGGTTTGGCGGACGGACATCACGTCGGAATGATCGCCGAAAATGGACAGCGCCGTCGTAGCGATGGCGCGGGCGGACACGTGAAATACGGTCGGAGTCAATTCACCCGCTATTTTATACATATTCGGGATCATCAACAACAACCCTTGAGAAGCGGTAAAAGTGGTGGTCAGCGCACCGGCGGTCAAAGAACCGTGTACCGCGCCGGAGGCGCCGCCTTCGGATTGCATTTCCGTTACAACGGGTACATTGCCCCAGATATTGGTTTCGCCTTTGGCGCTTTTGGCGTCGCAGATTTCACCCATTGTGGAAGACGGCGTAATGGGGTAAATCGCGATGACTTCGTTGGTGGCGTGCGCGACGTGGGATACCGCCGCGTTGCCGTCCA